>CAKKSJ010000254.1 GCA_919902965.1 Burkholderiales bacterium | reverse complement strand
TGCGCCATGGTCGGCGCCAAGCTGGTGTTCCCCGGCGCCGGGCTGGACGGCAAGAGCCTGTATGAGTTGTTCGAGGGGGAAAAGGTCACGGTGTCGGCAGGTGTGCCCACGGTGTGGCTGGCGCTGCTGATGCACACGGGACAGAACAAGCTCAAGTTCAGCACCATGAACCGCACGGTGATCGGCGGCTCGGCCGCGCCCGCGGCGATGATCAAGACCTTTCAGGACGAGTACGGGGTGCAGGTGCTGCACGCCTGGGGCATGACCGAGATGAGCCCGCTCGGCACGGTGTGCACTTTCAAGGCCAAGCACCTGAAGCTGTCGAAGGAACAGCAACTCGCCCTGCAGAACAAGCAGGGTCGCAATGTTTTCGGCGCCGACATGAAAATCGTCGATGGCGATGGCAAGGATCTGCCCTGGGACGGCAAGGTGTTCGGCGACCTGCTGGTGCGCGGCCCCTGGATTACCAGCAGCTATTTCAAGGGCGAGGGCGGCGATCCGCTGGTCGACGGCTGGTTCCCGACCGGTGATGTCGCCACCATCGACCCGGACGGCTACATGCAGATCACTGACCGCTCCAAGGATGTGATCAAGACCGGCGGCGAATGGATCAGCACCATAGACCTGGAGAACATCGCGGTCGGCCATCCGGCGGTGGCGGAGGCGGCGGTGATCGGCTGCTTTCACCCGAAGTGGGACGAACGGCCGCTGCTGATCGTGGTGAAAAAACCCGGCGCCGAGCTCACGCGCGAGGAATTGCTCAAGTTCTACGAAGGCAAAGTCGCCAAATGGTGGATGCCCGACGACGTTGCGTTTGTCGAGCAGTTGCCGCACACGGCCACGGGCAAATTGCTGAAGACCAAGCTGCGCGAGGACTTCAAAAACCACAAGCTGCCGACCGCCTGAGGCGATATTCCTGTGTGGAGGAAAGGCGTCCTCCACAGCAGTCCTTATTCGGGCAACGCATGAATCACATCATTACGGAAAACCGGGACGGCGTCGCGCGCATTGAAATCAACCGACCGGAAAAGAAGAATGCGTTGACCGCCGCCATGTACCAGGCCCTGGCCGATGCGATCAAGGCGGCCGAGGCAGATGCCGGGGTGCGCGTGATGCTGATCCACGGCAAGATGGATCTGTTCACGGCGGGCAACGACCTGCAGGACTTTCTCGACAATCCGCCGCGGGACGACAAGCGGCCGGTATTCCAGTTCTTGTACGGCATCAGCCAGGCGCAAAAGCCCATCGTCGCCGCGGTCGCCGGGGCAGCAGTGGGCATAGGCACCACTATGCTGCTGCATTGCGACCTCGTGTACGCGGCGCCGAACGCGCGCCTGCAGCTGCCCTTCGTCAATCTGGGGCTGGTGCCCGAGGCCGGTTCCAGCCTGCTGCTGCCTGCGCTCGCCGGTTACCAGCGCGCGGCCGAACTGCTGTTGCTGGGCGAGCCGTTCAGCGCGCACAAGGGCAAGGAAATCGGGCTGGTCACCGAGGTGGTGCCTGAAGACCAGTTGCTCGACACTGCCATGGCCCAGGCGAAAAAACTGGCGGGCAAGCCGGCGGTCTCACTGCGCCTGACCAAGCGGCTGATGAAGCAGGGCCAACAAGCCGCGGTGGCGCAACAAATCAAACTGGAATCCGGCCATTTCGGCGAACGCCTGGGCTCGCCCGAGGCGAAGGAAGCGTTCAGCGCCTTCCTGCAGAAGCGCAAACCGGATTTCGGTCAGTTTAATTGACGACTGCGCATTGAGCGCTATTCGCCACGACTACGCCAGCGTCAACGGCGTGCGCCTGCACTACGCGCATGCGGGACAGGGGCCGCTGATCCTGTTCCTGCATGGCTTTCCGGAGTTCTGGTATTGCTGGAAGCGGCAGCTGGAGGATCTGGGCCGCGATTATCACGCAGTGGCGCCCGACATGCGCGGTTTCAACCTTTCCGACCGACCGGCAGACGTAAAGCAGTACAAGGCGCGCATCCTGATCGAGGATATCCGCCAGTTGGCCGCGCAGCTTAGGCCCGAAGCTCAGGACCACGAAAAATTCGTGCTGGTTGCGCACGACTGGGGCGGAGCCGTGGCCTGGGCTTACGCCATGGCGCACCCACACAGCTTGAGCAAGCTGGTCATTGTCAATGCGCCGCATCCGGTCAGCTTCGCGCGCGAACTCGCGCACAATCCGGCGCAGCAGGACGCGAGCCAGTACATGAATCTGCTGCGCAGCGACAAGGCCGAGCGCGTGTTGTCGGAAAATAATTACGAACGCCTCGCAAAAATGACCCTGGAAGGCTGGGGCAGGGGCGCGGTCGATCCGGCCGAGCGCTCGGTCTATGTCGAGGCCTGGTCGCAGCCGGGCGCGCTCACCGGCAGTCTCAACTACTATCGCGCCTCACCGCTATATCCGCCGATCGGCGACGATCCGGGTGCCAAGGCGATCAAGCTGGATCCCGCGGATTTCATGGTGCGCGTGCCCACGCTGGTGGTCTGGGGACTGCGCGATCAGGCGCTGTTGCCGGCGAACCTCGACGGATTGGAGGCTTGCGTGCCCGACCTGCGCATCGAGCGCCTGCCGCAGGCCTCGCACTGGGTCATGCACGAAGAGCCGCAGCGGCTGAACCGGCTGATCCGCGAATTCATCGGTGAGTGAATGACACCTTCGCGCATGGAAATTATCGTGGACTTCGCCGATTGCGATCCGGCGCGGATCGTATTTTACCCGCGCTATTTCGATTGGTTCGATCGCGCCACCGAACGGATGTTCCGTTCCCGCGGCCTGCCCTGGGCCCAGCTGTTTCCGCGATACCGCATGGCCGGGGTGGCGCTGGTCGATGCGAGCGCGAGTTTTCGCGGTGCGTCGCGCTTCGGCGACCGGATCACGCTGGAGACCTGGGTTGGCGAGTGGCGCAGCAAGGTGTTCGTGGTCGAGCACCGGATACATAACAACAGTAATATCGTCGTCGAGGGGCGCGAAGTGCGCGTGTGGGGCCTGCGCGATCCAAATGATGCGGAAGGGATGAAGGCGGGCGTCATTCCTGCGGAGATCATAGCCCGCTTTCAGGACTGAAATACCACAACTTGCGGAGACGCACTCCGCGGCAGAGGAGAAAGCTATGGAAAATGTCTGGAATGCGAAAATTCCGCGGATCAACGAAGCGGCGCCGGATTTCACCGCCAGAACCACTCACGGTCCGCGCTCGCTGCAGGACTACCGGGGGAAATGGCTGATCCTGTTTTCCCACCCCGCGGATTTCACCCCGGTGTGCACCACCGAGTTTCTCGCGTTCGCAGCGAACCACGAGCGTTTTCGCAAGCTGGGCTGCGAACTGCTCGGCTTGTCCATCGACAGCACCTATTCGCATCTCGCCTGGATTCGTAACATCAAGGAAAAGTTCGGCGTGGAGATTTCGTTTCCGATCATCGACGACCTGTCGATGCGCATTGCGCACGACTACGGCATGATCCAGCCCGGGGCGAGCGATACCTCGACGGTACGCGCCACCTTTTTCATCGATCCGGAAGGCAAGGTGCGCGCGATGGTCTATTACCCGATGACCAACGGCCGCTCGATCGAGGAGTTTCTGCGCTTGCTCGAGGCGCTGCAAACCAGCGACCGGCATGGTGTGGCAACCCCGGAGGGCTGGTGCCCGGGCGATAAGGTGATGGTTCCGCCGCCGGCCACCGCCAAGGACGCGGAAGCCCGGGCGCAGGCCGGCTACGAATACACCGACTGGTATTTTTCGAAGACGGAAATCGCGAACGCCGCGCCAAAGAAGAAAAAGGGCCGGGCACGCTAGCGGGGACCGGGGCGCTTGGGCGGTGTTGCGGGGCAGATTCAGGCGGATTTCAGTTGCACACCGCAGCGACCTGCTGCACATCGGTAATGCCCTGCAGGACTTTCTCGATGCCGTCCTGCCTGAGCGTGCGCATGCCGGCCGCGATAGCCGCATTTTTTATGTCGGCGACGTGGCCTTTGGAATGCAGCAGCCGTTTGGTCGCGGCATTCGACACCAGCAGTTCGTATAGTCCGACCCGGCCGCGATACCCGGTATGACCGCAGTGCGCGCAGCCGTGCGGGCGGAACAGCGTGATGTTTGCGCTCGCGTCGCCGTATCGCTTGATCCAGGTTTTCATTTGCTGGCGCGTGTCGAGCTCGGTTTCGCTGCAGTATTGCGCCAATAGCTCTTCGAGTTCCGTACGGGTCGGCGCGTATCCGGACTTGCATTCGGGGCAAAGCCGTCGCGCCAGGCGCTCGCCCAGGACGCCGAGCAGCGCGTCGGCGAAGTTGAACGGATCCATGCCCAGATCGAGCAGCCGCACGACGCTCTCCGCTGCGCTGTTGGTGTGCAGGGTGGACAGCACCAGATGGCCGGTCAGCGACGCCTCGATGCCGATCTTGGCGGTTTCCGCATCGCGCATCTCGCCGACCATAATGACATCGGGGTCGGCGCGCATGAAACTGCGCATCGCTGCGGCAAAAGTCCAACCGATCTTGGCGTTGACCTGAACCTGGCGCAAGCCCGGCTGCGTGATCTCGATCGGGTCCTCGGCGGTCCAGATCTTGCGCTCAAGCGTATTGAGAAACGCAAGCAAGGAGTGCAGCGTGGTGGTTTTTCCGGAGCCGGTGGGGCCGCAGACCAGAAACAGTCCGTGCGGTTTGGAAATGAGTCTCTTGATTGAGATCAGGGCCTCCGCCTCCAGGCCCAGTTCATCCATGGGAACCGGCAGTGCTGCCGAAAGCACGCGCATGACGACATCTTCCAGACCGCTGGTCGTTGGAACGGTCGCGACCCGCAATTCCACCGCTGCGGGGCCAAACCGGCTGAAGTCGATTTTACCGTCCTGGGGTTTGCGGCGCTCCGTAATGTCGAGCTGGCTCATGATTTTGATTCTGGAAACCACGGCATTGCGGAATTGGGCGGGGAGTTCAAGATAGTTCGCCAGAATGCCATCCTTGCGAAAGCGAACACGCGTGGTCTTGGGTCCCAGGTTCGCTTCGATATGAATATCGGAGACTTTTTGCTCGACCGCGTCGACAACTATCTGGTTGACTAGCCCCACCAGCGCGCTGTCGCTGCTGACCGCCTGATACTCGGCAACATCCTGGTTGCCGCTTTCTGCAGTCAGCCGGGAAATGTATTCCTGCACGCCGACTTCGGTGTGGCGCATCGGATCGGTCGTCTGTGGCGCCGACCTGTTGCTTGATCTGCGGTCGGCGATGCGGGGCGCGCTGGCTCTGACTGTCGGCGCGGCACCGTAATGGCGCTTGAGCGAGCGCGCGATGTCCCCTGCACTGGCGACCACCGGCAGTATTTTCATTCTGGTCAGCGCACGCAATTCTTCCAAAACAACTTTGTCCATCGGATTCTCTGTTGCCACGACGAGCGCGCCTTCCGCCTCACACAAGGGCACCACGTAGTGACGATGCGCGACGGCCGCCGGAATCCTGGCGAGTATGTCGAGCGGAATCGTGGTGTTCAGATCGACCGTGGGAACGCCGCTTCTGTTCGCAATGGCTCCGATGATCGCCTGCTCATCCACGATACCCATTTTCTTAAGCAGAATCTGTCCGATCGGCATCGAGCGCTCCAGGGACTCGCCCCCCAGCGCCAAATTCAGTTCCGGCTCGGTGATATGGCCCAATTCGATCAATGCTTCGCCCAGTCTCTGGTCCGGGCGCTCGCGCTTGCGTGCCAGCGCCGCGGCAAGCTGTTCCGGCGACACGAATCTGTTCTGCGTGAGGTATTGACCCAGCTTTTGCGTGCGCATCATGGTCTGCAGGTTCAGCGCGGCGGCTACCGCTTCGGACGAAACCGCCTTCTGTTCGACCAGCACTTGTCCAAGGGGCGCGTCGATGCTGCAGGATTTCGCCGCCTGCGCCGGCACGAAGCAGCGGACGACATCGCCGTTTGCTTCCGGGAAATACAGGAACAGACCGCACAGTGCGCTGACATAGCCCAAGGTCCTGCCCACTATTTGCTCGCCGTTTACCAGTTCGATCTGGAAGGCGTAGCGTTCGGAACGCCGGAGTTCTTCGGTTTCAGCGCTAGTTGCGGCCGCAGGCAGGGTTTCACGTCTCAGCCCCACCGGGCGCGGCAACTGCAGTTTCAGCAGCTCGGAAAACGGGATGGTGAGCGGTACGCTACTATCGCTCGGCTGAAACGTAAGTGTAGCCGCGTTCGCGAGGAACCTGTGCAGCCGACCACTCAAAGTGCCGCCGTCCCTGAAAGTCAGCACGCAATCGGACCAGCCTGCGCCGCCCTTGCCCGGCAAAAACTCGAAATACGGCGGAGCAGGCCAAGGAAACTCCTTTGCGGCCGTGGCATCCCGGCGCGCCGCCGTGCTCATTGCGACCCCATGCCCTGCGAGTGGCGCCGGCGGGCGGTAGCTTGGCGGCGCATCGCTTGCAGTGCGATGCTTGTCGATCCATCTTGCATGAATGCGGAACTCCCTGTCTTACTATTGGCGGAATTTGCTGTGGCCGGCAGGTCGAGGGTCTGCGCTGTCAAGATAGCTGCGCGGGCAATTCTGATTCGAAAGCGCGTTTCCGCGTTTGATGCATCCTACGCCCTTGACGCGCTGCCAGCTTTGACTATTGTCACATCCAGGCCTCAGCGGCGGTCTGCGGGCGGATGAAACACACTGATCGCGATGCGCCCTCTGCGCTGCCGGCAGAGCAGACGTCGGACCGTCACCGGAAAGCGCTGTGGGCGGGACTTATGCCTGGATTCAGTACGATCCCTCACTTCGAGGCGTCCGCGATAATGCCCGACAGGAGCTTGTCTACCGGTTTCAATGCAGCGGTCCGGGGATATTTCCGGTGGGCGAGATACACCACGCCGGGCTTTCCGGGCAGGGTGTAGACGGCGATAGTGTAGGGACAAAAGACCAGGTTGCGCGGATCGGCTTCCATCATCGCGCGCGAAGCGGTCGCGCTGCAGAATTCGATCACGTCCGCCTGCTCATAGATGCGCGTGGTCTTCCCCAGGTCCTGACCGGTGCGCCGGAGCATGTCGCCGACGTGCGCGGTGAAGTTGATCACCAGGCCGCGCTGCTCGATCGCGGCAACCAGGTCATCCCTGACGTCGGCAAATTTCCCTTTCGCCGTGATGACTTTCGCGCCGTCGTCCGCTACGGCGGACAGCGCAAGCAACAAGCCAAACAAGCCGGCAATAAGACGCTTCATGGCTATCTCCAGTGATGTGGAATTGTAGAAGGCGTAGACCCGCGTGCAGAGCAATGCGAGCCCGCATTGCCGGGATGCGGTTGCAAGCGGCGCCCGCACTGCGCGCGTATCGGGGGTGGACCCCGCCGCGCCCGGCGTAAGTCCGCGGACGCTTATGATTGCAGCGCCTGCAACTCGACGTTGGTGTAGCGCAGTCGGCTGGCCAGCACACTGGCGAGGCCTTCCATCAGGTTCAGCGCGACCTTCTTGTGTTCTTCAGCGAAAGCGTCGAAGGTTTTGCGCGAGAGCACAAACAGTTCGACATTGGTGAAGGCGATGGCGTCGGCCGAGCGGGCATCGCCGTCAAGGAAGGTCATCTCGCCGAAGAAGTCGCCGCGGCCGAAGCTGCCGATGTGATGCACCTTTCCGTTGTTGAGCGGCAGCACGATCCGTACCGACCCCCGGCGGATCAGGAACAGCTCATCGCCCACATCGCCGCGTGCGAAAATTTTCTCGCCTGCCTTGATCGAGCGCTTGTCGAAGCGCAACTCAAGTTCGGCCAGCGTCGATGCCTTGCGTCCCTTGAATAGTCCGACGTCGCCCAGATCGAGGGGCTTTTCCTCCGCGCGCTCCAATGCGGCTTCCTTGAGGATGCGGTTCTCGACCCATTCCTTTGCCGCGTCGAGTTCGTCGAAAAGCCGCGCTGCGCTCTTGTACGGCGCAAGCCCCATCTGGTCGAAGTATTGCTTCATATCGAGTCCGGAAGGCAGGCTGTGCGGGAGATGCGCAAACACGAGAAAGCCGCCTTTTTCGGCCATCATGTCGCGGATTTGTTCCAGCATGTGCGCGGCCGTGACGTCGATCGTCTGCACGCGGCGCATATCGAGAAGCACGTACTTACGTGTCTTGATCTCGGGTTCGAGGGTCGTGTACAGCTGACTGGTCGTACCGAAGAAGAGGCTGCCCTGCAGCTCGAAAATCACGGCCTGATCGCCCTTCTGCTCGAGAATCTCCATGTCTTCGCGCAAGCGGGTCTGCTTGGAGAAAGACTGGTTGCCGTAGGCCTTGCTGCGCACGATCGAACCGCGGGTCTGCTCGCGTACGAACAGGACAATGGCAAGCACGATGCCGGTGCCGGATGCCGGGATCAGACCGACCGTCAGCGCGACCGCGACCACCGCAAGAATCACCGCGAAATCGAATAATGTGTGCCTGAACTTGAGAAACTGCAGGCTGTGGCGGTCGATCATGCGTATGCCGACGACGATCAGAATGGCCGCCAGCGCTGCGACCGGGACCCAGGCGATCAGACCGCCGAGCAGGAGGAAGGCGATCAGCGCCAGTACGCCTTCTATGACGCCGGACATACGGCTGACGGCGCCGCTGGACATGTTGACCATGGTGGCACCCATTTGGCCGGCGCCAGGCATGCCGCCGATCAGGCCCGTCGTGAGGTTACCCAAGCCTTGGCCGATCAGTTCGCGGTTCGAGTCGTGGCGCGAACGCGTCAGCGCATCCAGGACGACGCAGGTCTTCAGGGTATCGATGGAGAGCAGCACGGCCAGCGTCAAGGCCGGCACCAACAGGTTTCGCAAGTCGCCCAGGCCCAAGCCCTGCAATCCCTGCCAGCGCGCGGCCATGCCCTCGGTGAAACCGCCGCCGCTACCGCCCAGGGCTCCGATCACCAGTGGATTCTTGTCGAGCACGAGCATCGCCGGGTCGATTAGCGACAAGCCGAAATAGCTTGCGGTTCCTGCCAATAGCGCCAGGATGGCGGCCGGCACTGCCTTGGTCACGCGCGGCGCCAGCACCATCACGGCTATGGTGACGATGCCGATGACCATGCTTTGCCACAGCCAAAGCGCGGGCGTAGTAAGTGTCTGCCAAAACGTCGCGCCGGTAGGCGCGCCGGCGAACTTGGGCACCTGGCTGCCGATGATGATCAGGCCGACGCCGGAAAGATAGCCGCTGACCACCGGGTAGGGCATGTACTTTATCAGGCCGCCCAGACCAACGAAGCCAAATACCATTTGCAGCACCCCGGTCATCAGTGCCAGGACAACCAGGAGCAGAAGGACTGTCGTATCCGGCGTGCCCAGCGCGACCTGCTGGATGACAAAGGCGGAGAGCACGGCCGCGGCCGGCGCGCAGGGCGCGGTGATCAGCCGCTTGGTGCCGCCGGCGAGGGAGGCGACCAAGCCGAGGGCGGTAGTGCCGAGGATGCCGGCCAATGCGCCATAGGCTGCGAAGGAACCGCCGAGCGAAGCATAGATTGTGACGCCGAAGGCGATGGCCGATGGCAGTGCGACCAGCATCGCGGCCAGTCCACCCCAAAAGTCGCCTGCCAAATTGCCGGGTTTCTCGATCTTCAAGGTGAGCGCCTAATGATCAGAACGCAGTCTTGACCGGAATCCGTCGCGATATCTTGATTTTCATCAACGACGGTCGCGGTCTTTGCGGAAAACATTTTAATCATAGATCAAGCCGCCATCCAGTGCAGCGAAATCGCAGGAACCCGAAATTCGTCCCCGCACCGCGCGTCACACTGCTGCTATCGCTTGCCGCGCACGGGGTGTAGGATTAGCGTGCGGATGCATGCTTTGACCGCTGGCGAGGTTTGTTCGCGGGATCTACCCGTGCTCGAGGCCCAGATGACCCAGACCCCTCCCTGGTTGCGCTATTACGGCAAGGTGCCGCACAGTTTGAACTATCCCGAGCTCACGCTGTATGAGGCCGTGGCGGCGACGGCTGCGCGCGTGCCTGATGACATCGCCTGGGATTTTCTCGACACGACCTCGAGCTACCGCGCGTTTCTTGCATCGATAGACACTTGCGCCAATGCGCTGGCCGCGCTCGGCCTCGCCGCGGGCGAGCGCATCCTGATCTCGATGCCGACTTCACCGCAGGGCGTGATCGCGTTTTACGCGGCGAACAAGCTGGGCGCGCTGCCCGCGCTGATACATCCGCTGTCCACTGCGCCTGAAATCGAGCATTACCTCAACGCCAGCCGCGCGCGCATCGCGCTGACGCTGGACGCGTTCTATGCGCGTTTTTCCGCGGTCAAGCCTGAGCTGCCGTTGGAAAAACTGATACTCGCGCGCATCCCCGATTATCTTTCGCCCGTCAAGAAATTCGGCTTCTGGCTCAGCAAGGGCCGCAAGATTCCCGCCGTCCCGTCCGACGCGCGCGTGCGCTGGTGGGCCGATCTGATGGCGGAAGCGCACCCCGCCGTGCCGCGCAGCAGCGCGACCACGCATGACCCCGCGGCGATCCTGTTCTCCGGCGGCACCACCGGCGTACCCAAAGGCATTGTGCTGTCGAACCGCAATTTCATCGCCGAGGGCATGCAGGCGGCCGCCTGGGGTGAATTGGCGCAGGGCCATTCGATACTCGCCATCCTGCCGATATTCCACGGCTTCGGCCTGGGCGTGTGCGTGAATGCCGCGTTCATGGCCGGCGGCAAATCCATCCTTGTGCCGATGTTCAGCGCTGAAGTGGTGGCGAAGCTGCTGCGCAGCAAGCGTCCCAACCTGCTGGTGGGCGTACCCACGCTGTATGAGGCGCTGGTGCGCGACCCCTTGCTTGCGAAAGCCGACCTGTCCTGCCTGAGCGCAACTTTTTCCGGCGCAGATACGCTGCCGCGGCCGGTGAAGGAACGCTTCGAGCAGCTCGTCGCCGCGCGCGGCGGACGCGTGAAACTGCTGGAGGGCTACGGTCTCACCGAGGCCGTCACCGCGATCATGGCGACGCCGCTCGACGAGTACCGCGAGGGCTCGATCGGTATTCCCTTCCCGGACATGCTCGCCAAAATCTGCCGCGTCGGCACCGAGGAGGCGCTCGCGCCGGGCGACGAAGGCGAAATCTGTGTCGCCGGACCCGCGGTAATGCTTGGCTACCTCGACGATGCCGAAGCGACGCGCGAAACCCTGCGCGTGCATGCCGATGGCCGTACCTGGCTGCACACCGGCGATCTCGGGAAGATGGATGCGGACGGTTTTTTCTATTTCACCGTGCGCCTGAAACGCATGATCAAGTCATCGGGATTCAACGTCTACCCGGCGCAGGTGGAAGCGGTGCTCTACCAGCATGCGCTGGTGGCGGAGGCCTGTGTGGCCGGTGTGCCCGACGCGTCGCAAGTGGAGCGCGTGCAGGCCTTCGTCGTGCTCAAGGACGCGGCGCTGGCGAACGCGGACACCGAGCGCGCGCTGATCGAACACTGCCGCGCGCAGCTGATCAAATGGTCGTGTCCGCGTGAAATCGAATTCTGTGCGGAACTGCCGAAGACGCGCGTGGGCAAAATCGACTATAAGGTCCTGGTCCAGGAATACGTTGCCAAACAAGCTGCGCAGGAGACAGGCTAGATGACGGACGCGACTGCGATGCATGGCGGCGATCGCGTCGCTGCGGCGCTGGCGGCGCATGGCGTGCGCTTCGTGTTTACGCTCTGCGGCGGCCACATCTCGCCCATACTCACCGCGTCCAAGGCGCGCGGCATCCGCATCATCGACGTGCGCGACGAGGCGACCGCGGTGTTTGCCGCCGACGCCGTGGCGCGTCTGACCGGGGTTCCGGGCGTAGCCGCGGTAACCGCCGGCCCGGGTTTGAGCAATACCATTACCGCGCTCAAGAACGCGCAGCTTGCGCAGTCGCCCATCGTGCTGTTCGGCGGCGCAGCGCCCACGGCGTTGCAGGGGCGCGGCGCGCTGCAGGACATCGATCAGCGCCCGCTGATCGCGCCGCATGTCAAGCTGTTCATCAAGATCCGCCGTGTGCTCGATTTGGGGCCGGCGGTGGAAGAAGCGTTCGCCGTGGCGCGCTCCGGTGTGCCGGGTCCGGTTTGCATTGAATGCCCGGTAGACCTGCTCTACGACGAAGCGAGCATACGCCAGTGGTACGCCGACGCCGCCGGCAAGGGCACGAGCATCCCGGACCGGCTGCTGCGCTTCTATCTCAAGCGCCATGTTGGGAAAATGTTCGCCGGCAGCGGCGAGTTGCCCGCGCCGCGGGAACGCGCGCTGCTGCCGCCGGCTGCAAGCGCCGCCAGCGTGAGCGCCGCGGCGGACGCGCTGGCGCGGGCCGAGCGGCCCTTGCTTGTGATCGGCAGCCAGGCGCTCTCAATAGCAGCCGAGGCACCGCGCGTTGCCGCGGCCGTGGCGCAACTCGGCATCCCGGTCTATCTGTCGGGCATGGCGCGCGGCCTGCTCGGGCGCGACCACGCGCTGCAGATGCGGCATCAGCGGCGCCAGGCGCTGCGCGAAGCCGATTGCGTGCTGCTTGCAGGGGTGCCGTGCGACTTTCGTCTGGACTACGGCCGCCATGTCAGGCGTAGCGCCAAGCTGATCGCGGCCAACCGCAGCGCGAAAGAAGCGCGCATGAATCGCAGGCCGGATATTGCCGCCATCGGGGACGCGGGTTTGTTCCTCGAGCGCCTGGCCAAGCCGCTGGCGCAGACCGGCCGGCGCTGGAGTTCCTGGATCGAGGAGCTGCGCACGCGCGATCTGAAGCGCGAGGCTGAAATCGATGAACAAGCGCGCACCGAGGGCGAGTACGTGAATCCGGTCGCCTTGTTTCGCGCGCTCGAACAAGTCGCGGGGGAAAATGCCCTGATGGTCGCCGATGGCGGCGATTTCGTCGCCACCGCCTCCTACATCCTGCATCCGCGCGCGCCGCTTTCCTGGCTCGATCCCGGCGTATTCGGGACCCTGGGCGTGGGCGCGGGTTTCGCGCTGGGCGCGGCGCTATGCCGGCCTGATAGCGAAGTCTGGATCATCTACGGCGATGGCGCCTGCGGCTACAGCCTGGTCGAGTTCGATACCTTCGCGCGTCACGGCATCCCGGTCATCGCCATTGTCGGCAACGACGCAGGCTGGACCCAGATCGCGCGCGAGCAGGTGAAAATGCTGCACGACGATGTGGGCACGGTGCTGGCACTCACTGCCTATCACGAAGTCGCTGCGGGCTACGGCGCAGCGGGCATTCTTGTGACCAGGACCGACGAGCTGCCTGCTGCCCTCGCACAGGCGCGCGCGCTCGCCGGGGCGGGCAAACCGGTGCTGGTCAACGTGTGGCTGGACAAGACCGACTTTCGCGAGGGATCGATATCGATGTAGGCGCGCGCTTGCCCGCGAATAACTGGATTCGTGTGTCAACTCCCCCTACCCGTTGACGCGAATTTCGCGCAGCATGCGCACCGCGCCCTCCCTGCCGCTGTAGTAGTTGGGGACACGCGCGGTTTCGGCAAAGCCCTGGCTGAGATAGAAACGGCGCGCATCGATGTTGGTTTCGCGCAACTCCAGATCGATACCGGCGATGCCCGCGGTGAGCGCGGATTCGGTGAGCCACTCGAGCATGCGCCGGCCCAGGCCCTGCCGCTGGTATTCGGCGCGCACGGCGAACAGCGATAGATGCGCGCGCGTTTCGCCGAACTGCATGATGGCGAAACCGGCGAGCAACGCAGGGTCGCGGGCGGCCAGCACCAGGGTGTCGCGCTGAGCGAGATTGCGCGCCACGCGCTCGGGCGTCCACGACCAGGGCAGGCCGCCTTCGATCAAATCCCGCGACATCACCGCGATCGGCGCCGCATCGGCAGCGGCGGCCAGGCTGAGCGTCAGCTTGCGCGATGCCTTCACTGCAGACCGAATTCGCGCGCCAGCAATGCGTAGGAATCGAGGCGGCTGGCGTAGTCGCCGGTGATGGTGAGGATCATGAGTTCGTCGGCATCGAATTGCTCGCGCAATTCTAGCAGCCGCTCGCGCACCTGGCGCGGATCGCCTATCACGGCGCGCGCGCGCTGCGAGCGGATATAGGCGAGTTCGCGCTCCGAATAGCGTTGTGCCGAGGCTTCTTCCATAGTAGGAATCGGCGTGTTCAGGCCTTGCGCCATCTGCAAGCGGCGCAGATCGACGCAGCTGGCGAGTTGCTCCGCTTTGGCCGCAGTCTCGGCGCAAATGACGAACACGCAGACCAGGGCATGGGGCTGCGCCTCGCGCGCCGAGGGCCGGAAGCGCGCCCGGTAGGCGCGCGTCACCTGGTCGCCGCCCTGCGCATTGATGAAATGCGCGAAAGCAAAGCGCAGGCCCAGCGCGGCGGCGAGCGCGCCGCTGTAGTCCGACGAACCGAGCAGCCAGACCGGCGCTGCAGCCGGTCCCGCGGGCATCGCCTTGACCCGGCCGAACGGGTGGTCCGCAGGCAGCGCATCGTCGAGAAACCCGACGAGATCCTGCACCTGCTCGGCGAAACGGTCGGCGGCCGAATACTGGCCGTTGGCCAGCGCCTGCGCGGTAAGCATGTCGCCGCCGGGCGCACGGCCCAGGCCGAGGTCGATGCGTCCGGGGAACAGGGCCTCCAGCATGCGGAACACTTCTGCCACCTTGAGCGCGCTGTAGTAGGGCAGCAACACGCCGCCGCTGCCGACGCGGATGCGCGTGGTCGCGCTCGCCACGCGCGTGAGCAGTATCTCCGGACAGGGATCGGCGAGCGCAGCTACCGCATGGTGCTCGGCGAGCCAGTAGCGGTGATAGCCCAGCGCGTCGGCCGCTTGCGCCAGTTTGACGGTTTCTGCGACCGCGCGCGCCGGCGTGTGGCCGCTGATGATGGGCGACTGGTCGAGTATGCTCA
>CAKKSJ010000253.1 GCA_919902965.1 Burkholderiales bacterium | reverse complement strand
GCGAAGCTGGCTTCACGCGCCTCTTCGTGCGCACCGTGGCACAGGAGCATTCGTTCGAAGGAGGTGGCCCAGTCGGGTTACCGGGGGCGCGGCAGTCCTACGCCGCGGTGCCCATGCGTTGGGCCGGGCGCACCTCCAGCTTGTGATGCTGCGACAACCACTGCTCGTACGTCCATCCGTGCTGCAACATCCAGAACAGATAACAACACAACTTCCGCGCGGCGGCAACGGTCGCTTTCTGCTTGCCCTTCGCTCGCAGCAATCGTTGATACTGCGCGCCAATGGGTCCCGGCGCCAGCTTCAGCGCCTGCACCGCTTCGATCAGGATCCACTTCAGCCAACTGTTGCCCGCGCGGCCCACCGTGCCGTGCGTCGTCTTGCCGCCGGAACTGTGCGTGCTCGGCACCAGGCCGGCATACGCCGCGAGTTCGTGACTCGACCGAAAGCGCGCGATGGAACCGATCTCCGCCAGGAGCAGCATTGCCCCGAACACGCCGATGCCGGGCACGGTCTGCAACTGCAGCGCCACCGCGTCGTGCCGGGCGAGCTTGGCGACATCCCGATCCATCCGCTTGATGCGGACATTGAGCGCGTCGATCACTTCGAGCAGCAGGTCGACTTGCAGTCGCGTCGCCGCGGGGAGCACCAGCGTGGCCAGCCACGCGCGGCCTGCCTTGCCATACACATCCGTCACCACCGTCCGACAGTTCTCGGCCATCAGATGCCCGTGAATCCGATTCTTCACGCTCGTGCGCATGCGCACGAGATATGCGCGTCCGCGCAGCAACTTCCGCTGCCCCCGCAGCTCCGGGCCGGCCACCCAGACCGTCGGCAGCAGATGCGTCCGCGCCAACTCGGCCAACTTGCGCGCATCAATCGGATCGGTCTTCGCGCGCGCCTGCCAGATGAGCTTCACCTGGTACGCGTGCGCGACCTGCACCGTGATGCCGAGCGCGACCAACTGATCATGCAGCCACGCCCAGTAGAGCGTGGCTTCCATCGCGACCGTGAGCGGCGCCGGCAGTCCCGTGAAGAACGCCTCGAGCGCCGCGACCTCCGGCACCACGCGCCGCTGCTCCGCGAGTATTTCGCCGTCCTCCGTCATGGCGCACGCCGTGATGTACCGCTTGTGCAGATCCAACCCGATCACTGTCATCGCTGCCTCCTGGTTCGCACCGTCCTTCAATGGTGCGCCCATCGCCGCTCACGCGGCGAGGCTCCGCGCTTTCATATGGTCGGGTTAGGC
>CAKKSJ010000252.1 GCA_919902965.1 Burkholderiales bacterium | reverse complement strand
TGATCCGCATGGCGCGCGAGGCCAACAAGCTCACCATTACCGCGACGCAGATGATGGAGTCGATGGTCGCGAGCCCGGTGCCTACGCGCGCCGAGGTATCCGATGTCGCCAACGCCGTGCTCGACGGCACCGATGCCGTGATGCTGTCGGCCGAGACCGCGAGCGGCATGTATCCGGTGGAGACGGTGGCGTCGATGAGCCGCATCTGCGCCGTCGCGGAAAGCTCGACGCCGGTATCGCTGGACCGCGAATTCCTCGACCGCGTGTTCACCCGCGTCGACCAGTCGATCGCGATGGCGGCCTTGTTTACGGCGTTTCACCTGAAGGTCAAGGCGATCGCCGCGCTGACCGAGTCGGGTTCGACCGCGCTGTGGATGTCGCGGCTTAACTGCGGCGTGCCGATATACGCGCTGACCACGCGCACCTCCACCCGCTACCGCTGCGCGCTGTTGCGCGATACCTATCCGCTCATGGTGAACTATGCCGGCAGCGATCGCGAGGAACTGCTGGTGGAGGCGGAAAACGTGCTGCTCGACGCCGGCCGGGTGGAAATGGGCGACCTGATCGTGATCACAATCGGCGAGCCCATAGGCAAGGCCGGCGGCACCAACACCATGAAAATCGTCAAGGTCGGCGAGCATCGCCGGCCTTGACGATTTCGGCGCAGGCTAACTTTCGCGCAGCGAAAGTTAAGCGCGCAAGGCGCGCGGCCGTAGCCAAAATCCCTCCCCCGGCGAGCATCGCCGGCCTTGACGATTTCGGCGCAGGCTAACTTTCGCGCAGCGAAAGTTAAGCGCGCAAGGCGCGCGGCCGTAGCCAAAATCCCCCCCCGGCGAGCATAGGCGCTCGTGACCGGGGCTGCGCGCACGATCTCTTTCAGTCTTGCTCCGGCGCTGCCCGGTCTTGCCTTGAATTAACCGCTTGGTTACTATTGGCGCAGCACCTTTTCCTAGAGCGAGCTCTGCCTTGAAACTCCCCGAGCGCTTTACCGACGTCGCGCATCTCGAAGACCTCATGACCACGCCGGCGCGCGAGCTTGAGGCCGAACTCGGCCGGCTGCCTGGAGATATTCTCATCCTCGGTGTCGGCGGCAAGATGGGTCCTACGCTGGCGCGCCTGGCCAAGCGCGCCGCGCCGGGCAAGCGCGTGATCGGGGTGGCGCGCTTCAGCGAACCCGGTTTGCGCGACAAACTGGAAGCCTGGGGCGTGGAATGCATCGCCTGCGATTTGCTGGAGCGCGAGCAGATCGAGGGCTTGCCCAGAAGCGAGAACGTGGTATTCATGGCCGGGCGCAAGTTCGGCTCCAGTGGGCGCGAGGACCTCACCTGGGCGATGAACGTGATGGTGCCGGCCCAGGTGGCCGAGGTGTTCCGCGCCGCGCGCATCGTCGCGTTTTCCACCGCCTGCGTCTATCCCTATGTGGACGTGGCTTCGGGCGGCGCGACCGAGGCGGAGCCGGCGATTCCGCCCGCGGGGGATTACGCCAATTCCTGCGTCGGCCGCGAGCGCATGTTCGAGTACTTTTCGCGCAAGCACGGAACCCGGGGGCGCTTCCTGCGCCTGGAGTACGCGATCGACATGCGCTACGGCGTGCTCCACGACGTAGCCAGGAAAGTGTTAGCCGGCGCGAGCATCGATCTCACCATGGGACATGTCAACCTCATCTGGCAGGGTGACGCCAACAGCATGGCGCTGCGCGCGCTTGGCCACTGCACGGCGCCGGCGAGCGCGCTCAACCTGAGCGGCGCGCAGACGCTGAGCGTGCGCGCGCTGGCCGAGGCCTTCGGCCGGCATTTCAACAAGGCGCCGGTGTTCATCGGCAAGGAGGCGGGCACCGCCTGGCTGGTCAACAGCGCCGAGGCGCAGCGCTTGTTCGGCCGCCCGCAGGTGCCGCTGGAGACCATGATTGCCTGGCAGGCGGACTGGATTGCGCGTGGCGGTGCGAGCCTGGGCAAGGAAACGCATTTCGACAGCCGTGATGGAAAATACTGAAAGCGTGCGCGAGCACGAACTGGGCGAAGCGCATATTGCCGGCGGCATGGCCTTGTCGCGCGCGGCGAACTGGAACCAGAACGAGGCCGACTGGCGCATGATGCTGCGCCTGGGCAAGGGTTTCGGCCTGTCGGCTGCCGATGGCGGTCTCGTCGCCAGCATCGTGCTGCTGCCCTACGAACAGGCCTTCGCCTGGATGAGCATGGTGCTGGTATCGCCCGGGCATCGGCGCCTGGGTTATGCCTCACGCATGCTGCGCCGCGCGCTCGCCTACCTGCAGTCGCGCCGCCTGAGCGCCGTACTCGACGCGACGCCCGCGGGACACGAGGTGTACGTGCAGGAGGGCTTGCGCGATACCTGGGGCTTTCAGCGCTATAGCCTGCCCGAGCCCAGGCCCGTGCCGGGCGCGCAGGAGTTTGCGGGACTCAGGCTGCGTCGCTGCAACGCGGGCGACTGGCCGCAGATTCTTGCCCTGGATCTGCCTGCCTTCGGCGCCAGCCGCGAACCCCTGCTGCGCGCGCTCGCTGCGCGCCTGCCCGAGGCCGCTCTGGTGGCCGAGCGCGGCAGCACAATCTGCGGCTATCTGTTGGGTCGCGAAGGGCGCGAAGCGCAGCAGCTGGGCCCACTGATCGCGACCGACCTGCCCGCGGCGCAGGCCTTGCTCGGGCACGCGCTGGCGCGCGTGCGCGCACCCCTGTACATGGACATTGTCGATCGACACGCGGGCTTGCGCGACTGGGCCTTGCAGCAGGGTTTCAGCTTGCAGCGGCCGTTCACGCGCATGGTGCACGGCGCCGAGCGCGCGCCCGGCAACAACGAAACCGTGATGCTGGTGGCGGGGC
>CAKKSJ010000251.1 GCA_919902965.1 Burkholderiales bacterium | reverse complement strand
TGGTCTGGGCGAGCTGGCTGGTCGCGCCGAGAAAGTCGACCACCTGGATGATCGCTTTCTGCGGATCCATCACGCGGAAGTACACCACCGCGTTCACTTTGACCGAGACGTTGTCGCGCGTTATCACGTCCTGCGGCGGCACATCGAACACCACGGTGCGCAGGTCCACGCGCACCATCTGTTGCACCGCCGGGATCAGAAAAATCATTCCCGGCCCCTTCACCTTCCAGAAGCGCCCCAGCTGGAACACCACGCCGCGATCGTATTCGCGCAGGATGCGCAGCGACGCCACCAGCAGCGCCACCAGGAGTACGACCACGCCTAATCCGAAATTGAGCAGCATAATTCAAGCTCCCTGGAACATTTTCAATTGCGCAAGCCGCGATGCGCCAGCGCCCTCCGGCTCAAAACTCCCATCAGTCCGCGTCTGCAACGACGTCCAGCATCAGGCCGTCGATCGCCGCGACGCGCACGCGCTGCCCGGCCTTGAGCGGCGTCGCGGCGCGCACGCGCCAGTTTTCGCTATGCACACGCGCCCAGCCCTCGCGCTCGAAATCTTCCAGCACCTCGCCCGCCGCACCGATCAGTTCCTCGCGCCCGCTCACCACAGGCTGGTGGCGCGACTTGAGCACCACACCTATCACCAGCAGCAGGAAGGCCGCGCTAACCGCGGCGAAACCGCCGATCAGCGCGTACGGAATCTCGAATCCGGGAATATCGGTGTCGAACAGCATCACCGAACCGATGACGAAAGCGATCAGTCCGCCTATGCCCAGGGAGCCGAACGCGGGAAGGAAAAATTCGGCGATCATGAAGGCGATGCCCAGAAAAATGAGCGCAAGCCCGGCATAGTTGACCGGCAGCATCTGGAAGGCATACAGCGCAATCAGCGCGCTGATCGCACCGACCACTCCCGGCAGCACCATCCCCGGGTTGTACAGCTCGAACAGGATGCCGTAGATGCCGAGCATGATCAGGATGTAAGCCACGCTCGGGTCGGTGATCACCGAAAGAAAGCGCGTGCGCCAGTCCGGTTCGAACGCCGTGGCAACGACACCGGCAGTGGCGAGCACACGCGCGGTTCCGGCGATGATAGTCTTGCGGCCGTCCAGCCGCTGCAGCAGTTGCGGCACATCCTCGGCAATGAGATCGATCACCTTGAGTTTCAGCGCCTCGGCCGAGGACAGGCTCACTGCCTCGCGCACCGCGCGCTCCGCCCATTCCGCATTGCGGCCGCGCATCTGCGCCAGGCCGCGTATGTAGGCCGAGGCGTCGTGTACCACCTTGCGCGTCATCGCATCGCCGCCGGGCATGGCGTTTTTGTCCTGGCTCTTGTCGGCCTTGCCGGCGCCGCCCTTGGCCTTGTCGGCTTTGCCGGCTTTGTCCTTGGCGCCCTCCGCGCGGTCTTCATCCTTGCCCGCGCCCGGTGCGCCGCCAACGCCGATTTGCACCGGCGTCGCCGCGCCGAGATTGGTGGCCGGCGCCATGGCCGCGATAGGGCTGGCATAGAGCATGTAAGTGCCGGCGCGGGCGGCGCGCGCGCCGCCCGGCGCGACAAATGCGGCGACCGGCATGGGCGCGGCGAGAATGTCCTTGATGATGGCGCGCATCGAAGTGTCCAGCCCGCCCGGGGTGTCCATCTGCAGCACCAGCAGCTGCGCATTGATGGCGTGCGCGTGCTCGATGCCGCGGTGCACGTAATCGGCGGTAGCGGGGCCGATTGCGCCGTTGATGGTGAGCAACAGCACCGGCGCCGGTGCTGCCGCCGGCCCCAGGGGCCACAAAGACCACAGGAAAGTCATGAAAAAAACAACTAGCCGGCGCATGCAAACCCTCCGCTGCTCCCGTCCCGCTTAAACTATAGCCTGTTTTGACGCAGGCGCCAGCGCTTCCGTTAAACTGGCGCTCCTGCAATCTCTAGCCCCTACCCTGACCATGCGCGAACCCGCACCCAAGACGATTTATCTGAAGGACTACACGCCGCCGGCTTTCCTGATCTCCAGCATCGATCTCGATGTGGATATCCGCGAAGACCACGCGCAGGTGCGCGCGCTGCTGGAGATCAGCCGAAACCCGCAGTGCGCCGATGCGGGCGCGCCGCTGCTGCTCGACGGCGACGAGATCGAGCTGCTGTCGGTGGCGCTCGACGACCGCGCGCTGGCGCCGGAGGAATACGCCCTGGCGCCGGAGAGCCTCGCCATCGTCAATGTGCCCGAGCGCTTCAGGCTCGAAACCGTATCGCGCATCCGGCCGCAGAAGAACACCCGGCTGGAGGGCCTGTACGCATCGAGCAATGGTTTTTTCACGCAGTGCGAAGCCGAGGGCTTTCGCCGCATCACCTGGTTCATCGACCGGCCCGACGTGATGGCACGCTATACCACCACCATACACGCCGGGCGCGAACGCTATCCGGTGCTGTTGTCGAACGGCAACCTGGCCGCCGCAGGCGCAGAAGCCGGCGCACGGCACTGGGCGAAATGGGACGATCCGTTTCCCAAGCCTTGCTATCTCTTCGCCATGGTGGCGGCGAAACTGGAGAAACTCGAGGACAGTTTCCTCACCCGCTCCGGACGCACGGCCAGGCTCGCCGTCTATGTCGAACCGGGCAAGCTCGACCAGTGCGGCTTCGCCATGCGCTGCCTGAAGAGCGCGATGAAATGGGACGAGGACAGGTTCGGCCTGGAACTCGATCTCGACGGGTACATGATCGTGGCGGTGAGTGATTTCAATTCCGGCGCGATGGAAAACAAGGGCCTCAATATTTTCAATACCAAGTACGTGCTCGCGCGGCCCGACACCGCCACCGACATCGACTACCAGAATATCGACCGCGTGGTCGCGCACGAATATTTCCACAACTGGACCGGGGATCGCGTCACCTGCCGCGACTGGTTTCAGCTGTCGCTGAAAGAAGGCCTGACCGTATTCCGCGACCAGGAATACGGCGCCGACATGTATTCGCGCGCGGTGCAGCGCATAGTCGAGGTGCGCGGCCTGCGCGCGGCGCAGTTCCCGGAGGACGCCGGCCCGATGGCGCATCCGGTGCGCCCCGCCGCCTACATGGAGATCCGCAATTTCTACACCATGACGGTGTACGAAAAAGGCGCCGAAGTCGTGCGCATGCAACACAGCCTGCTCGGGCCGGCCTTGTTCCGCAAGGGCATGGATCTTTATTTCGAACGCCACGACGGCCAGGCGGTGACTACCGACGATTTCGTGCAGGCCATGCAGGATGCGAGCGGCGTCGACCTCGTCCAGTTCCGCCGCTGGTACGAGCAGGCGGGCACGCCGCAGGTGGAAGCGGCGGGGGAGTACGACGCCGCGTCCGGACGCTACGTGCTGACGCTGAAACAATCCTGCGCGCCCAGCCCGGGGCAGGAGACCAAGCTGCCTTTCCACATTCCTTTCGCACTGGGACTGGTGGGGCCGGATGGTCGCGACCTGCCGCTGCAACTTGAGGGCGAAACAACCGCTGAGCAGCCTGCCGGGGAAATCACGCGCGTGCTGTCGCTGACCCGGCCGCAACAACGCTTTGTGTTCGTCAACGTACCGGCGGCGCCGGTGCCGTCCTTGCTGCGTAATTTCTCCGCGCCGGTGAACGTGAAATACGACTACAGCGAGGCGGATCTCACGCATCTGATGGCGCACGACGCGAACGCCTTCAACCGCTGGGAAGCGGGCCAGCGGCTTGCGCTGGCCTTGATCTTAAAAGGAATCGAGGCGCATCGCGCGCGAGGCAAGGGCGCGAGCGCCGCCGTGGCAACGCCGCAGGCCTTCGTGGCGGCCTTCGCGCGCGTACTCGCCGACGCGCCGCGCGACCCTGCCTTCGCCGCCGAAGCCCTGGCGCTGCCCTCGGAAGTCTATATCGCGGAGCAATTGGCCGAGGTCGATCCGGACGCCATCCACGCGGTGCGCAACGCGCTGCGCCGCGATCTGGCGCGCGCGCTGCGCGCCGAATTGCTCGCCGCCTACCATGCACACGCGGTGCCCGGCCCGTACAGCCCGGACGCGCAGGCGGCGGGCAAGCGCGCGCTGCGCAATCTATGCCTCGGCTACCTGATGGAACTCGACGAGGGCGCGTCGCGCGATCTCGCCTTTGCACAATTCGAGAACGCCGACAATATGAGCGATACCATGGCGGCGCTCGCCGCGCTCGCCAATTGCGACTGCGCCGAGCGCGTGCGTGCGCTCGATGCCTTCTATGCCAAATGGACGCACGAACCCCTGGTGGTGGACAAATGGCTGGCGGTGCAGGCGGGCTCGCGCCTGCCCGGCACCCTGGCCGAAGTGCGCAGGCTGCTTGCCCACCCGGCTTTCGATATTCGCAATCCGAACAAGGTCTACGCGCTGATCCGCAGCTTTAGCGGCAACCACCTGCGTTTTCACGCCGCCGATGGCGGCGGCTACGCTTTCCTCGCGGACCAGGTGATTGCAATCGGCGCGTTCAACCCGCAGGTCGCCGCGCGCATGGCGCGCGCCTTCGACCGCTGGAAGAAATTCGATTCCGGGCGCAGGCAGCACGCGCGCGCCGCGCTGGAGCGCATCCGCGATGCCGAGGGGCTGTCGAACGACGTGGCCGAGATTGTGGGCAAGGCGCTCGCCTAGGCGGCGTTCAGCCGCCGCCCTCAGCGTATTTCTCGATGACTTCACCCAGGATGCGCGCCGCCTTCCCCGTGCTGCAGGCGCATTCCCTGGCGCCGGCACCGGCGTAGAAGTCCTTCACCTGTTCCTTGTTCTTCCAATCTACTTTCGCGATGTCCCGGCAGTTGACGCTGCCGTAGGGCGCGGCGATTTCCGTCTCGAAACGGCGGTAGAACTCGGCCGTAGCGGTCCACATCCGCTTATCGTCCCGCGCCTCCGGCGCCGGCTTCCCGAACAGCCGCCCCAGCATCGCGACTCCGCCCGTCAGCGCGCCGCAGGGGCCTCCGCTCGCGGCCACGCCTCCTCCCATCGGGGCCATGGCCCGCAGCAGGCTCTCGTCCTCGACTCCGCACTTCTCGAGCCCTGCGGCCATGACGGCCTGGCTGCAGTGGAAGCCCTTGAGCATGCTGTCGCGCGTTCTTTCCTCCATCTGCTCCGGTGTCATAGACATGATCGACTTACCCCCTTTCAGAATTTATCGGAAGGC
>CAKKSJ010000250.1 GCA_919902965.1 Burkholderiales bacterium | reverse complement strand
TAAGCGCCTAGAGCGGGACGCGCGCATCGCTCCCCACTTGAGCCACCCGGTGCCGCTAGCCGGTCGGCGGCCACCGCAGCCGGCACCGATCAAGCTTGGTGGCGCGGGCTCCCTTCTTGTAAGAACTGCTGCAGCAACGCGTTCACCGCTTGCGGCTGTTCCCGTTGCACCCAGCCCGGCCCCATCCAAGGGATAGGCAATTCAATCCGGCTGCAAAGTGGGAAGGGCTTGCCGGCGCGCCCGCAATCGCGTGCGTGAACCCGGCCCGAATTGCGCGCAGTGTGCATCTTAGTTAGTCCCGCCTCCCTGCTCACCCCTCGCGGGGGTGATGGGTGCCAGTTTAGTAGTTAGTAAGGGGTATTGTCCCCAGCATCCGCGCTGGTGTCGAGCGATTGACTTTGTATGCGCATTCATAGAAAATGTATGCGCTTACAAAATGAAAATTTGCACCATTTATGACAATGACAAGTAAGGAATGGAGCGCATGACGCAAAAGGCTCCGGATTCGGCTGGAGGGGCGGTTTCTTGAAGCAGAGTCATGCGCTAATGCAGCGGCAGCGCCGGCCCGATCAGGCCGACATTGCGCGCGAAGCGTCAGTACCGACCGCCACAGTATCGCGCGTCGTGTACAAAGCCAAGGGTGTCGAGCGTCAGCCCCACGGTGGGAAACTGGCGGAAATGGAGAAGCGCGGTTACAACCCCCACGCCGCTGCCAGAGGGCCTGGCCTATGATCGATTCTGGACCATCGGTGCGGTAGTGCCTACGCTCAAGAGTGAACTTTTCGCGCGCGGAATCGATGCCTTGGCGCGGCGCCTTCGCCAAATGAACTACTCCCTGATGGTGGTCGCTTCCGATTATTCCATGGCGGAGGAAAAGATTCTGGTGCGCCGGTTGCTGGAGCGGGGCGTGGACGGGTTGTTTCCGATCGGACAGCAACGCTATCCGGGTACGTTGGCCCTGCTTGAGGAATCGCGGCGGCCATTCGTCGAATCGTACATCTCCGACGATTTCGGGCGTGACGGGTATTTAGGCTTTTTCAACGTCAAGGATGCAGCCAGCGTGGTGGATTACCTGGTAGCGCTCGGGAATCGCAGGATCGCGATGTTCGCCGGTATTACCGACGGCAACGACCGAGCCTATCGGCGCCTAGCGGGGGTCAGGGCAAGACCAGGCGAACTGGGCATACCGTTCTCGAACATTTCACGGTTGAGCTGCCGTATGACGTGGGCACCGCGCGTGCGGCGTTCGGCAATCTGTGTGAAACGACAAGCATGCCGACGGCGCTGATCTGCGGCAACGACCTGATCGCGATGGGTGTTCTCGTCGAGGCGCAAGCGCGTTCGATAAACATTCCGAAACGACTATCGGTGGTCAGCTTCGACAACCACCCTCCCGCCAGACATACCTGGCCGCCTGCAGGAGAATCATGGGAATGAATCCGGTACAGGACAAGGAAGCAAGCGAACTTGGCAACGAGAAACATCGCAGATGCTTAGAATTGTCCGATAAGTGCGGTGGAACCGCAGCACCGGCCGCGTCGGGGCGGCTGGCGAAACGAGCATGGCAGCTTCCCGCCGCTAATGAATTGCCACATCGCCCGCAGGCTCATCACTAACGAGGTTGTATCATGCAGACAAAACAACTTGAACGATCAGCGCCATGGCTTCGGATGGAAGTCGAGGAAAGCGACTGGAAGGCGATAGATCGCCGCGAGCACTTGAGGATACTGGAACAGTTGCTGCTGATTCGCCGTTTCGAGGAGTCCTTGCTGGAATTGGTCCAGCAAGGACTGCTGCACGGTCCGGCGCATTCCAGCATCGGCCAGGAGGCAGTCGCCGTAGGCTGCATGTCCACGCTGCGGACCAGGGACAAGATCAACGGTACCCACCGCATGCACCACCAGTTTTTGGCCAAGGCGCTAAACCACGTTCGCGCCCCGGACTACGATCCCGGGCGCGACGAATTCAGCGCCGAGACCGAGAGCATCGTGATGAGAACCCTGGCCGAGATTCTCGGCCTGAAACCGGGGTTTACCGGAGGCCGCGGCGGCTCCATGCATCTGAAGTGGGACGAATGCGGCGTTTATGGCTCGAATGCCATCGTCGGCGGCAATCCATCCCATGCGGTGGGCTATGCGATGGCCGAAAAACTGCGCCTCACGGACAACGTGGCGGTGACGTTTTTCGGCGACGGTGCGATGCAAACCGGCGCCGCATACGAGGCCCTCAACCTGGCCGGACTGTACGGCCTGCCCGTCATATTCGTGTGCGAGAACAATCTGTACGCCGTATCCACCCACCTGCGCGAACAAAGCCGGGAAGGGCGCCTGTCGGGCCGCGGCGTATCCCTGGGCGTGCCCGGGATCGAGGTCGACGGTATGAATCCAGTGGCGGTGCGCTGCGCCATGCAGTGGGCGCTGGCGCGTATTCGCGAGGATGCAGGTCCGGTGCTGATAGAGGCCAAGACCTATCGCTATTTTCACCAATCGGGTCCCCTGCCGGGGAGCGCGTTCGGCTACCGCGAGAAGGACGAAGAACGGGAGTGGATGGAGCGCGATCCGCTGGCTACGGTGCCGCGCCGACTGATCGAGTTGGGGATAGTCAGCGAGGCTGAGGTATCGCGCTTGAACGAGCGCGTGCGCTCGCTCATGCTGCGGGTGAACGGCCAGTTGATCGAAACGCACAATGCTGGAGAGCGTCGCATAATACCGTCGTTATGGCCGGATCCGGGCACGGTGGAGCACGGGATTCGGGGCGATCTGTCGGAGCTCGACGGGCTAACGCGACTAGAGGAGACCGACCTCAGTCCGGACGCGATGCAGGAGATGAAATACATCGAGGCGGTCTCGTTGGCGGCGCGCAACGCCATGGAAAAGGATGCCAGCATCATTATTCTCGGCGAAGACGTGCATCGGCTACGCGGAGGCACTTCCGGCGCCACAAAGGGTGTCTCCGAGCTGTTTCCGGATCGCCTGATTGCGACGCCGATTTGTGAGAACGGGTTTACCGGTCTTGGCGTCGGTGCCGCGCTCAACGGATTGCGGCCGATAGTGGAAATCATGTACCCCGACTTTGTCCTGGTCGCCGCCGACCAATTGTTCAATCAGGCGGCCAAAGTGCGCCACATGTTCGGCGGCGCTTATCCCTTGCCGCTGGTGGTCCGCAGTCGGGTATCTGCGGGCACGGGCTACGGCTCGCAGCATTCGATGGATGCCTGCGGCCTGTTCGCCCTCTATCCCGGCTGGCGTATTGTCGCCCCCTCGACACCCTTCGACTACATCGGTCTGTTCAATGCCGCGGTGCGCTGCAACGACCCGGTGCTGATCATCGAGTACCAGTCGCTGTTCCAGAACACGGGCTTGGTGCCGACCGGCGATCTTGATTACATCATTCCCTTCGGCAAGGCCAAGGTTGTTCGGGCGGGCAGTGCATGCACGCTGCTTACCTATGCCGGCGTGCTGCAGCCGGCGCTGGATGCGGTTGCGGAGAGCGGCGTCGACGCCGAGGTCATCGACCTTCGAACGCTGGACCCCTTCGGGCTGGACTGGGACACCCTGGGCGCAAGCCTGCGCAAGACCAACCGACTGCTCATCGCGGAGCAGACTACGCGCGGTACGTCCATCGGCGCGCACATCGTCAAGGCCGCGCAGGAGCGCTTGTTTGACTGGCTGGACGCGGAAATCGTGCACGTGTCCGGAACGCACTCCTCGCCGGTCGTCTCCAAGGTGCTCGAACAGGCGGCGCTGGCCGGGAAAGCCGGCATCCTGCGCGGACTTCAGCAGCTTATGCAATAGACTAACCGGAGGTAACCATCATGACTGAACCTACTTCTGCGCTCCTCGACGGCCTTGTGCTCAGGCCGCACCATACGGCAGTGAGCGTCGAGGATTTCGATGCGGCGCTGCGGTTTTTCCGCGATGTCGTCGGCATGCGCGTCGAAAAACATGCCGATCGGCGTTCGGAGGAAGCGCTGGGCGTGATCGTCGGACTGCCCGGCGCGGTCATACGCTGGGCCATGCTGGAACACAGCGGTTACCGCTTCGAACTGTTCAAGTACCTTGAGCCGCAGGGGCAGGCGATCAAATTCCGTCAATGCGACCACACCATTACGCACGTTGCGTTCCAGGTTTCCGACACGGACGAAGTCTGCCGGCGGGTTCGCGCCGCGGGCTATCGAACCTATTCCGACCCGCAGGACCTGCGCGGCGGCGCCACGCGACCCATGTATGTCGAGGGCCCCGAAGGCGTGGTGGTCGAGTTCCTGCAGATCAGGGGCTGAGTTCAATGGAGTTCCAGTCACGACGCGTACTCATCACCGGCGGCGGCAGCGGCATCGGCGCGGCGATAGCGCGTCAACTGCATCGCGAAGGCGCTTCGCTGTGCCTGTTCGATATAGACGCCGCGCGGCTCGCGGCGCTCGCGGCGGAACTCGGCGATAGGGTGAGCGTACAGGTTTGCGACGTGACCAGCGAGGACTCGCTGGGGGCCGCGTTTGCGGCAGTTCGTGCCGCGGGCTCGATCAACGGCTTGGTCTGCTGCGCCGGTGTGGCGGACTTCCCGACTCCTGCCGAATCGCTGCCCGTCGAGCGCTGGTCGCGCATCATAGACTCGCACCTGACGGGAACCTTTCTGACCTGCCGCATCGTCGGCGGTGACATGCTGGCCAACGGCGGCGGCGCCATCGTAAATATTGCGTCGGTGCTGTCCTTCAATTCCGGACCGGTACTGGCCTATGGGGCGGCGAAGGCCGCAGTGGTCAGCCTGACTGAATCGCTGGCGGTGCAGTGGGCGCGGGGGGACGTGCGCGTGAACGCGATTGCGCCAGGCTGGACTGACACCCCGTTTCTGCGGCCGAAAGAGCGCAAGGGCGAACGCGACATGTCTCCAATTATCGCGGCGACACCGATAGCGCGCCTGATCCATCCCGAAGAAATCGCTGAGGTTGCCTGTTTCCTGCTGTCGCCGCGTTCCGCTGCCATCGTCGGCAGCACCATTCTTTGCGACGGCGGCGTGGTGGCGGCATCCGGCTGGCCACCTTACGGCGGCATACCGAGACGTGAAGAGTCGGGCACATGACACAAGTGGCATTCATTGGTCTAGGCGTCATGGGTGCGCCTATGGCCAGGCGATTGATCGCATCGCGATTTGCCACCAGCGTCTACGATGTCCGGGCTGATGCGCGTGCCGCGTTTTCAGGACTCGACAATTGCCGGGTCGCGACCTCGCCGGCGGACGCCGCTGCGGGCGCCGATTACCTGTTCACCATGTTGCCCGAGTCTTCCCATGTGGATGAAGTGCTGTTCGGCATGCAGGGTGCGGCGCAAAGTCTCGCCAACAACGCGCTGGTGGTGGAGATGAGTACCGGCGACCCGCGGCGGACCATGGCCATGGCGGAGTCGCTGGAGCAAATGGGCAAGCGCATGATCGATTGCCCGGTCGGACGTACCCCGGCGGACGCGAAGGCGGGAACGCTGCTGATACTGGTCGGCGGATCGGGCGATATCCTCGAGGAAGCAAGGCCTATGCTTGCGTGTTTCGGAGACGAAATCGTACACGTCGGGCCGTTTGGCAGCGCTATTAAGCTCAAGCTGGTTAACAATTACATGACCATGGTCGGCATGGTGATGACCGCTGAAACGCTCATGTTCGGCCGCAAGCTGGGGCTGGACCGTGACATGCTGGTACACGTGCTACAGAACACGGTCGCCGGAAGGGGGCAGATCAACGTAAACTTTCCGAAAAAAGTGCTCGCCGGCGACCTGTCGGCGGATTTCCCGCTGCGACTCGGACTCAAGGATCTGTCGCTGGCGCTCGATTTGGCGAAGTCCGCGGGTGCGCCGCTCCTGCTAGGCGGGGTATCCCGAGAACTGTTTGCCTTGGCGGCGCCCTGGGGTCGGTCGGAGCAAGATTGCACAGCGATGCTGTTGCTGTTGGAGGACATTGCACATTGTGACAATATCGGTGAAGTGCGCTGTTAACGGAATCAATTCGATGCCGTCGTTGTCTCGAAGACGCGGACCGGTGTCGCTAATCAGGGTGAATCAAAGGCCATGAGCTACAAGACAAAATTCCTGCTGCCACGGCTGGGTGATGGCGACAACGGCGGGCGCGTAGTCAGCAGACTGAAGAAGCCGGGCGAGGCTTTCGTCAAGGACGAAGTGCTGCTCGAGGTCGAAACCGACAAGGCCATAGTGGAGGTCCCGGCCGCCAGCAGCGGCGTGCTCCTCGACTGGATGGTAGAGATCGACGATATCATCGAATACCGCAGTCCTGTCGCGGAAGTCGAATTCGAGGGCGAGGCGCCCTCGCCGATGGTGGTGGAGCAGCAGGCGACGCCGGTGGCGCCGGACCCCGGTGTCAGGCTGCCGGCGGCGGAAGCCCCGTCCCCCGCGTCCGGGGTGCAGCATGAGCGACTCTTTGCGTCGCCTCGAGCCCGCCGGCTTGCCGAGGATCTTGCGGTCGACCTCCGACAACTGAAGGGCAGCGGCAAGAACGGCCGCATCGTCAGGGACGACGTGCTGTCGGCCAGGGGCGCTGCCGGTGCAACTATGGAATTTCGTCAGGCCGGAGCGGAAAATACGGTCGACGGCGGAGAGCAGGTGCTCGCAACGCCGCATGGCGAGATCTTTGTCAAGACCTGGCGGCCGAAAACGCCGCGAACCGACGCCAGCGTCGTTCTCGTACACGGGCTGTTCGGCGATGTCGAGGCCTGGGCAGCCACCGCGACCAGTCTATACCGCGCCGGAATTCCGGTCGTCGCATTCGATCTGCCCTGCCATGGCCGCAGCGCGTCTACGCTGACCGATTTCGGTGAGATCGTGGCACTGGTCGGCAAGCTGGTGCACACGACGGTCACGGGCCCGGTCGTCCTGGTGGGGCACTCCCTGGGCGCGGCAGTGGCAGCCCGCGCCGCGAGCACGCAGAATCTGGGCCTGCGCGCCTTGGTCCTGATCTCGCCGGTCGGACTGGGCACGGAGATCGAACAGGGGTTTCTCGACGGCATGACGCACGCCGGTTCCATGGAAGCGCTGAACCGGGAAATGCGCAAACTCACGGTACGGCCGCTGCCTACGGGCGGCGCCTATTTGACTACGCTGCGGCAACGCCTCAGCGCGCGATCCGAGTCCCTGATTGCGCTGTGCCGGGGTGTGTCTTTGAACGGCGTGCAGCAGGTCGATATCACGCCGGATCTTGCCGGTATCCAGGCTCCGATAGTCATAGTCCAGGGCAGGCAGGACGCGATACTGCGGTGGACGCATGCCTTGAACGCCCCGCCGAAGGCCGCGCTGCACCTGGTGCCACAGACCGGGCACATGCCGCAGTGGGAAGCGAGCGAACTGACGATGGGCGTGATTATCCGTGCCGCCGGGTTGTGAACCCCGCGTCGGCTACGGCGCGCCGATAAAGGTGTCGGGTGACCTGTGCTTGTGTACGCGATTACCGAGCCTTCGAATGCGGGTAGGGCGATGCAATCGGCAATCCGGAGCGGAAATACGATGAGACATATTGCGAAAATGATATCGGCGACGCTTTTTCTGGTCTATCTCGCCGATCTTCTGTTAACGAAGTTCGTTCTTGCGGGTTTCTATCGACACTATGCGCTACCGGAAACCGCATCGTATTTGGTCCTGTTTTTTCCCGCCGGACTCTTTCTGTTCAGCGTGATGCGTTACGATACCGGTTCGTCGGAGTAAGCGTTTGCCTGCCGGTCGCAAGCCTACGTCGCCGGACTCTGCGCATAGCCGCGGCCGTCCATGCGCTCGCGGTGCAGTAGCACGGTCTTCGGCTAGCATGCGGATCTCCTGTTTATTGACATGGAAATCGATGCTGCGCTTGCTCGCCAACTGTTGTTGCCTCGTCGTGGCCTTTTCCGCCCGCGCCGAGGTCATCGACATTGACAACGCCAATCTGGCGAAACTGGCCGCATCCGGAGTGCCGGTAATCGACATTCGTACGCGTCCGGAGTGGGAGCAAACCGGCATAGTGCCCGGCAGCCATCTGCTGACTTTCTTCGATGAGAGCGGCAAGGCCGACCCGGCAGAGTGGCTGGCGAAGGCCAAGGCCATCGCCAAACCAGGCGATCCGGTGATAGTCATCTGCCGCAGCGGCAACCGCACAAAGGTGTTGAGCCAGTTTCTGTCGCAGCGGGTGGGCTACGCAAAGGTCTACAACGTCAGGCACGGTATTGTCGCCTGGGCCAAGGAAGGCCGCCCGACCGCCTCTGCGGCGCCGGCCCTGGCTGCCTGCCGCGCGGCGGGGGCTTGCTGAGACTGTTGTGTTCCGAGCCAGTGGCGATTACGGTTTCCGACCGGAGCCAGGCTCCTGCAAGAACTGCAACAGCAAGCTGCTAAGCTCCTGGGACTGCTCCTGTAGCACCCAATGCCCGGTCCTGTCCATCTGGTTCCGCTCGATCGCCCGGCGCAGTTCACTGCCACGCTGCTGAAATTCGCCGCCAGGCTATGGCGGTGGCTGGTCACGGTGTTATTGTACGGAAATTGACATTCCATGGAGAGATCGATGCTCGCGACTTCGGGCCGGGTCAAGGTGTTCAGGCAGCCGGGCTGCCGCGGCTGCCGGAAGGCCAAGGAATTCCTCGCTAGGCACGGGGTCGATTTCGAACCGATCGAGCCATGAAACAAATCACCATAGACCGCAGCAAGCGTCTGTATGAGGAGCCGCACACCGGCCACAACCGCTGGCACCCTGACATCGAACCGGTGCTCGAGGTCGCGCCTGGCGAAGAGGTGTTATTGGAGACAAGGGACGCCGCCGATGGGCAGATCAAGCCCGGCACGTCGGTGGCGGACCTGGCGGGCATGGATACTAAGGTGGCGCATCCGCTGACCGGGCCGGTCTACATTAGCGGTGCGAAGCCCGGCGATCTGCTCGAGATTGAGTACCTTGATATCGTGCCCGAGTCTTATGGGTGGACTCGGGTGCGCCCGGGCGCCGGTTTCTTGCGTGACCTATTTCCAGATCCGTATCTCGCGCACTGGCACATGGCCGGCGGATACGCCACTTCGCCGCAACTGTCCGGTGTGCGCATTCCCGAGAGTTCGTTCATGGGGACGGCAGGTCTTGCGCCTTCGCATGAGGAGCTGGCCAAGTGGACCGCGCGCGAAGCCGATCTGGTGCGCCGCAGCGGCATGGCGCTGATGCCTGATGCGGAAGACGCAGTGCCCCGCAGCGAACCGATTGCCAGTAGCGCGTTGCGCACCATGCCGCCGCGCGAGAACTGCGGCAACCTGGACGCGAAGCAGCTCACGCGCGGATCGCTGTTGTACATACCGGTGAGCGTGGCGGGCGCGTTGTACTCGGTGGGCGACGCGCACTACGCGCAGGGCGATTCCGAGTGCTGCGTCACCGCCATAGAAATGGGCGCCACGGTGACCGTGCGCTTCAAGCTGCATGCGGGTCTGGCCGCGCAGCGCAACATCCGCTTTCCGCGCTTTGCGCATCCAGGCTACTTCACGCGACCCGAGTGGGCCGCCCCGCGCAACTTTATCGCTACTACCGGCATGCCGATCCGCGACGACGGCACACAGGAGGGCGAACAGCATCTGAGCCTTGCTGCACGCAACGCGCTGGTGCACATGATTCAACTATTGCAGGAGCGCGGTTGGAGCATGGAGCAGGCGTACGTCATCTGCAGCGTTGCGGTTGATTTGCGCGTGAGTAATCTGGTCGATCTGCCCAACGTTACTGTCGCGGCACTGTTGCCCGAGGATATCTTTGTCGATTAGCTAAGCAGCGCTGGCATCCTGAACCGGCGGTGCTGGTCTCCCGCATCAGGCGACAGCGCCCGCGCTGCGCAGTGTGGCGATCTCCCGCTCGCTCAGGCCGAGCAGATCGCGCAACACTTCATCGGTGTGCTGACCAAGCGTCGGCGCCGGTGTGCGCACCGAACCAGGCGTGTCTGACAGACGCACCGGCACGCCCGGCATGCGCAGTTTGCCCGCACGTGGATGTTCGATTTCGATCAAAGTGCCGCGCGCTTTGACCTGCGGGTGCTCGGCGACCTCGGCCAGATTGTTGATGGCGCCTACGGGAATTCCGTTCTCGACCAGGAGTTCCTCCCACTCTTCGTATGTGCGTGTAAGGAATACCTGCTGCAGCGTGGAGACAAGACTCTTGCGTTTGAGGATAGGATCGCCATTGCTGCGATAGCGCGGAGCATCCGCGAGTTCGGGGCAGCCTATCACCGGACAGAAGACCTTCCAGAGCTTTTCGCTGGCGACTGCCAGAGCCAGATCGCGCGTCCTAGTGCGGAACGTCTGGTAGGGGAGCAATGATTTGTACGTAGTACCCATAGGCCGCGGGATTTCGCCGCTGGCAAAGTAGTCGCCGAACATGATGCCGAACGCGGCGTTCATGCTCGCACCCATGTCCGCAATCGACACGCCGGCGCGAACGCCACTTCCGCCTGCTTCGCCGGTCACACTGATCATTCCGCTCTCAGCCTGGAGAATGAGATCCAGGACGGTACGGTCTCGGTACGGCCCGTCCTGGCCGAATCCTGAAATCGAACAGTAGATGATGCCGGGATTGCGCTGGCGCGCCGCATCGTAGCCGATTCCGAGCCTGGAAAGCACGCCGACACGAAAGTTCTCCAGCACGACGTCGCTGCGTTCGACCATACGCAAGAATATTTCCTTGCCCTGCGGATGCTTGAGATCAATCACCACGCCCTTCTTATTGCGATGAACGCTGACGAAATACGCCGTTTCGCCGCCAGGCATAGGCGTGCCCCAGCCGCGTGCAATATCACCCGATCCGGGTCGCTCGATCTTGATCACCTGTGAGCCGTAATCGGCCAGCATGGTGGAACAATACGGCCCGGCGAGCGTGTGGCTCAGCTCGAGCACCTTGACGTCTTCCAGGGGTAGTTGCATTGTGATTCCGTCGATCGCAGGTCTAAATTTTCCGGCGCACCATAGTGGCGGACAGCTACCCGCTATTTCATCCCGAGGCCTGCGCCGCCTAGGCCGGCGAACTGCGCCAGGAAGGTCGACAACCGCGGGACGCAAGCGATCACGATCCAGACCAGGATCAGCGCGACGAGGTATGGAACCACCGCGCGCGAGATGGCCAGGTAGGGTATGCCGGTTACGCCCGATGCGACATAGAGGTTGAGTCCGAACGGGGGCGTAATGAATCCGATCGCGGCGCCGACCTCGAAGACCACGGCGAAGTGAAACGGGTCGATCCCGACCTTGGCCGCCGCCGGCGCGAGTATCGGCCCCAGCAGGATGGTGATCGGCACCGACTCGAACAGGGTGCCGGCGACGAACACGATGCCGATATTCCGCTTCGGAATCATCCCGCTCACGCGGAATGATTGCCGCGACTCTGGTCGCATGTCGCGCGGCCAGGACCTGTTGAAGTAGCCGCGCGCCCGGGGCGATCACGACTTGCGATTCGGGCCGGCCTGCCGCAGGAACTGCAACAGCAAACGACTTACTTCCTGCGCTTGCTCTTGCTGCACCCAGTGCCCGGCCCCGTCCAGCAGGTGACAGCCGAGCATTTGCGTGCAGGCAACGTTCTGCATTTTTTCGAAGTCGCCGGGTTTTTGGTAGACGCCCCAGTCGTTTTTGCCGGCGATGAAGCAAGCGGGCACGTCGATCGTGCGTCCGGAGAATAGTTGCATTTCGGCGCTGAACCTGCCGCTGGTGGCGCAGCGATACCACTGCAGCCCGCCCTGGAAGCCGGTGCGCGCAAACTCGGCGCTGTACACGGCGAGCTCGCTCTCGGGCAGCCAGGCGCATGCGGCGATGTCGGCTGCACAGGGAATTTCCGGCGCGACCGTTTCCGCCATGCCCTTGTCCAGGTCCATCACATAGTAGCGCGGCAGCTTGGCCAGTTCCCCTGCGTCCCAGGATTCGAGCGGGTAGGGCTGGTTCTGTTTCCAGTCCGCGCTCTTGAAATGATAATACGCACGCAGGAAGGCGTGCAGGCCCTGTGCGCAATTGCGCATGTCGTCGTTTGCTGCGCGTGTCGAGTAGTACCACTGGTAATGTTTGCGCGGCGGCTGCAGCAGCGCCAGCGCCGCGTTCATGTCGGGGTCGGCGAGGCCTGTTGCGCCTTGCAGTGGCGCTGGAATTGCCGTGGTGTCGAAGGGCAGCGGCGGCGGACCTCCGAACGGCGCGCTCATCAGCGCCACCGAGCGGAACACATCCGGGCGCAGCAGCGCGCACCAGGCTGCGACCGGCGCGCCGAAGTCGTGTCCGACGACGGCCGCGACCGAGCGATAGCCCAGCGCCGACACCAGGCCGAGGGCATCGCGCACCAGATTGAACAGGCGGAATGAGCCGAGCTCGCCGTCGTAGTCCGCGTCCCAGCCAGTGGTGCGTCCGTAGCCGCGCTGGTCCGGTGCGATCACGTGATATCCCGCCTGCGCCAGCGGCAGCATCACTTTTCTCCAGCTATAGGCGAGTTCGGGAAAGCCGTGCAGCAGCAGCACGCAGGCGCGGTCATCGGCCGGAGAATGGCTCTGGTAGCCAGTCTCAAGAACATGCATCCTGAGGCCGTTGATGTTTTCCACGTAGCGCGAGCGTATGCCGGCTGGCAGTACGGCCTGATCCAAAGGGGCGGGCGCGGACATGCTGGTCTCCATTGGCGCCGCCCGGGGTTTGCCCGGCAGCGGCTAAGCGCGAATCATAGCGGGCCAGGTGCATTCATGGCGAACGGGGATGTTCGTCTTCACAGGAGCTGGCAATGATTACGGAATATGTACTGTTCGATGTTCCCGCGGACATGAGTCGCGACGAGATCGTGGCAAGCATGCGCGCGGTCGCGCCCAAATGGCGCGCCACGCCGGATCTGATCCGCAAGACCTTCGTCTACGATGCGGAAGCTGGCCAGACCGGCGCCTTCTACCTGTGGAAGAACAAGGCGGCCGCGCTCACGGCACACGGCGAGGAATGGCGCCGCGGCGTGATGCAGACCTTCGGCAGCGTGCCCGTGATCCGCTATTTCGAGACGCCGCTGGTGGTCGACAACGCGCTGCAGGAAACGATAGAGGAAACGGCGCGCGCCTAACTGTCGAGAACCAACCCGAATCCCGCTGTCATTCAGAAGCGACCGGTTCCACGGAGAAGTCGACGACCTTCGGGTCGCCCTGAAAATCGAGCGCGAGTTGCGCGCGCGCATCGGCGGCAGCCTTGCCCTGCGCCCAGACGCTGGCGCGGATCACCAGCGCGCCGCTCTTGGCGCCTTTGAACGCGAGCGACAGAACGACGAAACCGAAACTCTCGAGCCGCTCGCGCAGCGCGCGCTCATCGGGCACGGCGTCCTTCGAAAAGCGGGCGTGGACCAGCGCATAGGAGCGCCGCGGGATGAAGCGGTCGAGCCAGCGGAAAATAATCAGGATCATCAGAACCAGGAACGACCCGATGAAACCGAGCAGTACCTCGCCGGTTCCGATCAGGATGCCGATGCCGGAGACGGCCCACATGCAGGCGGCCGAGGTCAGCCCGCGTATCGAAAGCCCTTCGCGCACGATGACGCCGGCGCCGATGAAGCCGATGCCGGCGAGGATGCCCTGGACGACGCGGCTGCCGCCGTTCCAGGTAATACCCATCAAGTGCGCATAGGGCCCGGAACTGAGCGGCGCGGTCAGCAGGGTCGCGGTCAGGCAGACAAGCGCGAATGTGCGCATGCCCGCGGGGTGTCCGCGGTGATAGCGCTCGAGGCCGACGAGCGAGCCGGCAGCGACCGCCATCACCAGGCGCAAGGCCATTTCGCCGAGATCCGGCGTTAAATAGGATGAGACTGTAAGCACCGCAGCGTCGCTCGATGACGACAGGAATTACCCGAAGATTGCATGATACTCCCGCAGGCGCCGAAGCAGGGATCGTGATCGCTCGATCCAAAGTTTGAAAAGGCTCTCGCGGAGGAAAGTCTGGGCCAGGGGCTAGAGTCGCGGCCTGAATACTCAGAGGCGAAATTCGCTGCGCTGATCTTAATTCGGGGGGCGTCGGTTCGCCGAAATCCGGTAATTCCTCGGACCACCGGCCTTCTACAAGTTCGGATGCAGGAACGGCCAGGGCGAGACCTCCGAGCCCTGCTCGATCGGCACCTCGATCAGCACCGGGCCGGACTGCGCGAAGCCTTGCTCCAGAGCGGTTTTCAGTTGCGCCGGCGTCTTCGCCCGATAGCCGGTCGCGCCGAAGCTTTCAGCCAGCTTGACGAAGTCCGGGTTGGTGAGCGAGGAGCCGATCTCGCGTCCCTTGTAGACATTGCGCTGATCGCGCAGCACATTGCCATAGCTCGCGTTGTTGAACACGATAGTGACGAGATTGATGCTGTACTTCACCGCCGTCGCCAGTTCCTGCACGCCGAACATGAATCCGCCGTCGCCGGTAACCGATACCACCGGCTTGTCCGGGTTGGCGATTTTCACGCCCAGCGCGGTCATGAAACCGAAGCCGACATTGTCCTGATAACCGCCGGTGACGAAACTGCGCGGCTCGTACACGGGAAAACCGAAGCGCGATGTGAATCCGACCTGCGAAATCTCCTCAACGAAAAAACCGTCGCGCGGCAGCACTGCGCGGATCACATCCAGATAGCCCATCTGCGGCTGCACCCTCTGGATCTCCTGCCGGAACTGCGACTTGAGCGCCTTGAATTCCTCTTCCCGCGACGGCCGCTTCGCCATGCTCGAAGCCAAAGCGTCGAGCAGCGCGCGCGTGCCGAGTTTTGCGTCGGTGACCATGCCGACATCGGGTTTTAGGCGGACCATTTCGGTCGCATCGATATCGATGCGTATCAGCTTGAGGCCGGCCGGGATTTTGATCCAGCGCAGGTATTGCAGTTCCAGCCGCGTGCCGATGCCGACGAGCACATCGGTCGTTTGCCAGGCTTTGATGCCGGCGCCGCAGGAAAAACCATAGGGTGTGTCTTCGCCGACTATGCCGCGCCCGCTGCGGTGCGCAGTCACCGGCGCCTGCAGCAGTTGCGCGAGTTCCAGTATTTCGGCGCGCGCGCCGATCGCGCCGCTGCCCACGCTGATCATCGGATGCTTCGCGTTCTGCAGCAGGGCGAGCGCGCGCGCAATCGCCTCCGGGTCCGGCTCAGGCGGCGGCAGCGGCTGCACGCACACATCGGGATCGATCAAGGCCCTGGCGCCGAACACGTCCCAGGGCGCCTCCACTGCCACCGGACGTATGCGGCCGCTCGCAAGCTGCCTGAATGCTTCGGCCATCACCGCAGGGGCTTCGCTCGGATGATTGATGCGCTCGGACCATTTGGTCAAGCCGCGCAGGGTGGCGAGCTGGTCCGGCAGCTCGTGCAGAATGCCGCGTCCGCGGCCGATGTTGTAGGACTGGATATTGCCGGTAATGCAAAGCACCGGCGCATTGGCGCCATAGGCCGTGCACAGCGCGGCGCCGGCATTGAGCACGCCCGGTCCGGGCACGCAGGTGAACGCGCCGACGCGGCCGGTGGACTTGGCGTAGCCGTAGGCCATGTAGCCCGAGCCCTGCTCGTGGCGGTTGACAATGAAGCGTATCTGGTCGCGACACTCGTACAGCGCGTCGATGAAATCGTAGGTGTGCGCGCCGGGAATGCCGAAAATGGTATCGATACCGTTGCGGACCAGCGACCTGGCAATCGCCTGGCCGGTGCTCAGCGTCTCTGGCTTGCTCATCCTGGGATCCTTCTCAGGTAACGCGGCTGGGCTGTCGCCGACACTGTGGCATGGCAGCCCATTCCAGCGAAAACTATTTACTAGGGTCTGGTGACGTCTCCGGGTTTCTTGCTGCCCTTGCGATACCAGACCCTAGCCCAGTTCGCCGCACCCGGCAAGGCGCAGCGGCAGCGATAGGCGTAAAATCGCGCTGCCGGACGCCATGCTTGAGACAGGACGCCCGGATCACGGGCGCTTTTGGGCGGCCAGACATTCGATCAGCGCGAACCCACGGGGAAATAGCCGATGAAGACAGTTGCGCAGTTGTTAGTGCTGAAACCCGATGGGCTGATTACGATCCGGCCGGATGCGCCGGTACTCGATGCGCTCAGGCTGCTCGCGGACAAGGGCGTGGGCGCGGTGCTCGTCATGGACGGCGCGCGCCTGTTGGGGATAGTCACCGAGCGG
>CAKKSJ010000249.1 GCA_919902965.1 Burkholderiales bacterium | reverse complement strand
GTTTTCAGCACCGTGTGCGGCGGGGCGAGCACGATCTCGTCCGCCGGCAGGCCGATCAGATCGATGGCACATTCATTGATGGCGCGGCGCAAGGCTTCCAGCACATCCGCAGCGGTTTCGCGTGTTTCGGCCAGGACGATCAGGCGCTCGGTGCCGCTGTCCGGATCGAGGCTGCCGAACACTGCGACGCAGCCTTTGCGCACGCCAGGCAGGGCGCCGACGGCCTGCTCCAGTTCGTAGGGATAAAGATTGCGTCCGCCGCGGATGATCACATCCTTGGCGCGGCCGCTGAGATAGAGTTCGCCGTCGGCGAGATAAGCCAGATCGCCGCTGTCCAGCCATGCTCCGGCAAACAGTTTTCTCGTCTGTTCGGGATTGCGGTAGTAGCCGCTGGTCGCAGACGGACCTTTGAACTGCAGGCGGCCTTGCTCGCGGTCGGCAAGCTCAACCCCCGCGGAGTCGACCACGCGCAGGTAGTGATCCTGGATCGCGCGGCCGCAGCAGGGCACTTCCAGTGCACTGCTGTCGTCCGCGCGCGCCGGCCGCGCAACACCCAGGTTCTGGAACGCGGCGCGCTCGATGCGGTCGATGTGCCAGGGCGTGCCGGGAGCAGGGAAGGCAAGCCCCACCGAAGCCTCGGCGAGTCCGTAGACCGGCTTCAGCGCATACGCGGACAGTCCATGGCGCGCAAAGCGCTGCTCGAACGCGGCGAGTGTAGCCGGACTCACCGGCTCGGCGCCATTGAATGCATAGCGCCAGCAGGACAGATCGAGGCCCTCGAGTTCCTGCGCGTCGATGCGCTTCAGGCACAGTTCGTAGGCGAAATTGGGTCCGCCGGACAGCGTGCCGCGGTGGCGGTGTATCGCCCACAGCCAGCGGCTGGGGTGCGACAGGAAGGCGAGCGGCGACATCAGCACCGTGGGAAAGCCGAGGTAGAGCGCGGCGAACCAGGCGCCGATCAGACCCATGTCGTGGTACAGCGGTAGCCAGCTCACGAATACGTCGTTCGGACCCGCTTGCACTGCTGCGCCCATGGCGCGGATATTGGCGACCAGGTTGGCGTGGGTGAGCGCGACGCCTTTGGGATTGCCGGTGCTGCCGGATGTGTATTGCAGGAAAGCGATGTCACCGGGCTTGGCCGGCACAGGCGCAAATGCCGCGTCACCGTGCGCGAGCTCGCCGGGCATCAGTACACGCTGCAGCGATTCCACCCGAGAGCGCAGCAGCAGGGCTACGGTTTTCGCTTCCGGAATGGTGATCAGCATGACGGCGCGGCAGTTACCGAGTATGCCGGCGTGACGCCGCAGGTGATCTTCGATCTGCGCTGGTCGCGCCGGCGGATAAAGGGGCACCGGAATGCCGCCCGCCATCAGAATGCCGAAGAAACTGAACAGGTAGTCGCGGCCGGTGGGCAGCATAATGGCCACGGTTTGCCCGGGCTGCAAGCCGTGCGCGGCAAGGCGGCTCGCGCAGGCGGCGGCGCCGCTGCGGATCGCGGCGTAGTCGAGCTCCAGTTCGCCCGCATCGCCGTAGAGGTGAACCTGCAGCCGCTCAGGATGCCTGTCTGTATGCCAGGCGAGCGCGTCGAGCAGCGTTTCCGCTGCACATTGGTTCGTGCTTGTATCTGCCTGCACCAGGCTGCGGATGCGCTTCTCCGGTTCGGCGCGAGCGACACCCAGTCTGGCGTGCACCAGACGCAAAAGATCGCGCGGCGTTTCGGCTGCATACAGCGCGTGTTCGGGCAGGCTGATGTCGAAGGCGCGCTCGACCCTGAGGACGAGTTCGACCCGGGCCAGGCTGTCCAGGCCGAGATCGCGTTCGAAGGAGCTGTCGAGCGCGGCCTGTGCCGCCTGGCTGCGGCGCGTGTCGCGCACCATTTGTTCGACCACGGCGATCAGGGCATCGGCGTTCGCTGGCGCTTCGGTTTCAGTCTGACTCATCCGCTGGGATCCCGTAGTCCGGACGCTATGATAGCCTCTATCATTGCGGATTCGCCATGCGCAATGCGTGCGGTCGGGAACATTCCGTTGAGCGGCCTCTCGTTTTGCTGTAACATCACGCATCCCAGCTCTCGCTTCCGAGATGACCAAATATGTTTTCGTTACCGGCGGTGTAGTTTCCTCTCTGGGGAAGGGAATCGCCGCCGCCTCTCTCGCCGCCATCCTCGAATCGCGCGGCATCAAAGTCACCAATATAAAGCTGGACCCGTATATCAACGTCGATCCGGGGACGATGAGCCCGTTTCAGCACGGCGAGGTGTATGTCACCGAGGACGGTGCCGAGACCGATCTCGACCTGGGGCACTACGAGCGCTTCAGTTCGACGCGCATGCGCAAGAGCAATAATTTCACTACCGGCCAGATTTACGAGTCGGTGATCAAGAAGGAGCGCCGCGGCGAATACCTGGGGCGCACCGTGCAGGTGATCCCGCATATCACCGACGAGATCAAGGCCTTCATCGCGCGCGGCGCGCAGGGCGCCGAAGTCGCGATAGTCGAAATCGGCGGCACGGTGGGCGATATCGAATCGCTGCCGTTTCTGGAGGCCATCCGGCAGATGGGCCTGGAGCTGGGCCGGGATAACATCTGCTACGTGCATCTGACCCTGGTGCCCTATATCGCCTCCGCCGGCGAGATCAAGACCAAACCGACCCAGCACTCGGTGAAGGAACTGCGCGAGATCGGCATCCAGGCCGACGCGCTGTTGTGCCGCTCCGACCGGCCCATTCCCGAAGAAGAGCGCAGGAAGATCGCGCTGTTTACCAATGTCCCCGCCAATGCGGTGATTTCGGTCTGGGATGCCGATTCGATTTACAAGATTCCCTATATGCTGCACCAGCAGATGCTCGACGAGATCGTCTGCCACAAGCTGCACCTGCTGGCGCGGCCGGCCGACCTGAAGTCGTGGAAGCGCCTGATCGAGGCGCTGGAACATCCGCTGCACCAGGTGAACATCGCCATGGTGGGCAAATACGTCGATCTCACCGATTCCTACAAGTCGCTCAACGAAGCCTTGCTGCACGCCGGCATGCACACGCGCGCCAAGGTCAAGATCCAGTACGTCGATTCGGAAACCATAGAACGCGAAGGCACGGGCTGCCTCGCCGGCGTCGATGCGATTCTGGTGCCGGGCGGTTTCGGCGCGCGCGGAGTCGAGGGCAAAATCAAGGCGATCGAGTATGCGCGCGTGAACAAAGTGCCTTACCTGGGCATCTGCCTGGGCATGCAGCTGGCGGTGATCGAGTACGCGCGGCACAAGGCGGGGCTCACCGAGGCGAATAGCACCGAGTTTGACGCGGAAACGCCTCATCCCGTGGTGGCGCTGATCACCGAATGGCTGGACCGGGAGGGCAAGGTGGAGCGTCGCGACGCAAGCTCTGATCTGGGCGGGACCATGCGGCTGGGCGCGCAAGTGGCCGACGTCATCGCCGGTACCCAGGTGCAGCGCATCTACCAGAGCGACACCGTCAACGAGCGCCATCGCCACCGCTACGAGGTCAATAATTTTTATCTGCCCCGGCTCGAAGCGGCCGGCCTGACGGTGGCAGCGCGCACCAAGGTCGAAGCGCTGTGCGAGTTGATTGAACTGCCGACTGAGGGCCCGCATGCGCATCCCTGGTTCATCGGCTGCCAGTTCCACCCCGAGTTCAGTTCCGCACCGCGCACCGGGCATCCCTTGTTCACGGCATTCGTTGAAGCCGCACTCGCGTACCAGGCGAGAAAAACCGGCAGCGCACAGAGCCTCCCGGCTGCTTCGGCAGCGGCCGCATGAAACTGTGCGGCTTCGAGGCCGGCCTCGATCAGCCGATATTTCTGATCGCCGGCCCCTGTGTCATCGAATCCAGGCAGCTTGCGCTGGATACCGCCGGAACGCTCAAGGAAATCTGCGCGCAACTCGGCGTGCCTTTCATTTTCAAATCGTCCTACGACAAGGCCAACCGCAGTTCGGGGAAGTCGTTTCGCGGTCCGGGAGCAGACGCCGGACTGAAGATCCTTGCCGAAGTGCGGCAGAGCATAGGCGTGCCGGTGCTGACCGATGTGCACGATATCGGCCAGATCAACGCGGCGGCTGCCGTGGTGGACGTGCTGCAGACCCCGGCCTTCCTTTGCCGCCAGACCGATTTCATCAACGCCGTAGCCAGCGCCGGAAAGCCGGTCAACATCAAAAAAGGCCAGTTTCTGGCGCCGGGGGACATGAAGAACGTCGTCGCCAAGGCAAGGCTGGCGAGCGGCACGGACAATATCCTGGTGTGCGAACGCGGCGCGAGTTTCGGCTACAACAACCTGGTATCGGACATGCGCTCGCTTGCGATCCTGCGCGAGACCGCCTGCCCGGTAGTATTCGACGCCACGCATTCGGTGCAACTCCCCGGAGGGCAGGGGACGGCGAGCGGCGGGCAGCGTGAATTTATCCCGGTGCTGGCGCGCGCCGCAGTTGCGAGCGGCGTGTCCGGACTGTTCATGGAAACGCATCCCGATCCGGAACTAGCCCTGTCGGACGGCCCCAACGCCTGGCCCCTGGGACGGATGAAAGAGCTGCTGGCGACCTTGAAGGCGCTGGACGAGGTGGTCAAAAGACGCGGCTTCGTCGAGCAGACGCTGTAACATCACCGGCATCGAGCGGCGGTAGAATATAAAACCTGAACCTGGCACAAGGACAAGAACATGAGTTCGATAGTCGATGTGGTGGCGAGAGAGATTCTGGATTCGCGCGGGAATCCGACGGTGGAAGCCGATGTGCTGCTGGAGTCCGGGGTAATGGGACGCGCCGCGGTGCCCTCGGGCGCTTCGACCGGCACGCGCGAAGCCATTGAACTGCGCGATGGCGACAAGCAGCGTTATCTGGGCAAGGGTGTGTTGCAGGCGGTCGAGCATGTCAACACCGAGATTTCCGAAGCCATCATGGGTCTGGACGCAAGCGAGCAAAGTTTCATCGACAAGACCCTGATCGATCTGGACGGCACCGAGAACAAGTCGCGCCTGGGCGCGAATGCGATGCTGGCTGTGTCCATGGCCGTGTCCAAGGCAGCCGCGGATGAGTGCGGCCTGCCCTTGTACCGCTATTTCGGCGGCGTCGGCGCAATGCAAATGCCGGTGCCGCAGATGAACATCATCAACGGCGGCGCGCACGCCAACAACAGCCTGGACATGCAGGAATTCATGATCGTCCCGGTGGGGGCGCAAAGTTTTCGCGACGCCCTGCGCTGCGGCGCCGAGGTATTCCATGCCCTGAAAAGCCTCATACAGCAGCGCGGCATGCCGACTACGGTAGGAGACGAGGGCGGCTTCGCGCCGAATCTGCCCAGCCACGAGGCAGCGCTGGAACTGTGCATGGAGGCCATCGACAAGGCCGGCTACCAGGCCGGCCTGGATGTGCTGCTTGCCCTGGATTGCGCCAGTTCCGAATTTTACAAAGACGGACGCTATTTCCTCGAGTCCGAGAAGCTGCAGTTGTCCTCTGGCCAGTTTGCGGATTATCTGGCGACGCTGGCCGATAAATTCCCGATCATCAGCATCGAGGACGGCATGGCCGAGAACGATTGGGACGGCTGGAAAATCCTTACCGAGCGCCTGGGCAAGAAAATCCAGCTGGTCGGCGATGATATTTTCGTGACCAACACCAGGATATTGCGCGAAGGCATCGCCGAGGGCGTGGCCAATTCGATCCTGATCAAGGTCAACCAGATCGGTACGCTCACGGAAACGTTTGCAGCCATAGAAATGGCCAAGCGCGCCGGCTATACCTCGGTGATCTCGCACCGTTCCGGTGAAACCGAGGACACCATCATCGCCGACATCGCCGTGGGCGCAAATACGCTGCAGATCAAGACCGGTTCGCTCAGCCGCTCGGACCGCATCGCCAAATACAATCAACTGCTGCGAATCGAGGAAGATCTGGGCGATATGGCCGGCTACCCCGGCAGGGACGCTTTCTACCAGCTACGCTAGGCGGTCGAAGCATAAGCAATCGATGCGCATCTTATCCTTCGTCTTCGCCGCGCTGATCGTATTGCTGCAGTACCCGCTGTGGCTGGGCAAGGGCGGCTGGTTGCGCGTGTGGGAGATCGACCGCCAGGTCACGGCGCAAAAGAACAGCAATGCCAGGCTGCGCGTGCGCAACGATTCGCTCGACGCCGAGGTGCGCGATTTGAAGCAGGGCTACGACGCGATCGAGGAACGTGCCCGCTACGAGTTGGGCATGATCAAAAAGGATGAGATATTCTTTCAAGTCCTGGAAAAACCCCCGGCCGCTGCCGCCGCGGTGCCTGCGCTCAAACGCTAGCTGTTCGCCGCCGCTCCAATTCTTTCTCTTCTATGGTGGAACAAGCATGAATCTCTTCAGCAAATTGCAGCAGCGCCAGGCTGAGGGCAGGCCTTTGCGCGTAGGCCTGATCGGCGCCGGAAAATTCGCGGCCATGTACTTGGCCCAGGTGGTCAGGACGCCGGGTGTGCATCTGGCCGGCATCGCCGATCTGGCGCCGGCCGGCGCCAGGGCCAACCTGGAGCGGGTAGGCTGGAAGGCCGAGCAGTTTGGCGCCGTTTCTCTGGATGATGCGCTCGCAAAGGGCAACACCCATCTCAGTGACGATTGGGAGCGCCTGGTTGCGCATCCGAAAATCGACATCATCGTCGAGTGCACCGGCAATCCGCCCGCTGCGGTCGAGCATTGCCTGGCCGCGTTCGCCCATGGCAAGCACCTGGTCAATGTGACGGTGGAGGCCGACGCTTTCTGCGGCCCGCTGCTCGCGAAGAAGGCGCAGGCGGCCGGTGTGGTCTACAGCCTGGCCTACGGCGATCAGCCGGCGCTGATTTGCGAGCTGGTGGACTGGGCGCGCGCGGCGGGTTTTCCGGTGGTTGCCGCCGGTCGCGGACACAAGTGGCTGCCGCATTTTTCGGAGTCCACGCCCGATACGGTGTGGGACAACTGGGGGCTCACGCGGGAGCAGGCGCAGATCGGCGGCCTCAACCCCAAGATGTTCAATTCCTTTCTCGATGGCTCCAAGCCCTCGATCGAGAGCACTGCGGTATGCAATGCGACCGGACTGCTTGCGCCACCGGACGGCCTCACTTTTCCGCCGGCCTCGGTGGAAGACATTCCTTTTGTCTGCCGACCGATCGCCGAGGGCGGTGTGCTGCACCAGAAAGGACAGGTCGAAGTGATTTCCTCGCTGGAAACCGACGGGCGCGTCATTCCCTATGACATCCGCATGGGCGTGTTCGTGGTGTTCGAAGGCGAGACCGAATACATCCGCAACTGCTTCAGGGAGTATATGGTGCGCACCGACCCCAGCGGCCGTTATGCCTGCCTGTACAAGCGCTGGCATCTGATCGGACTGGAATTGGGCATCTCGGTCGCCGCGGTCGGACTGCGCGGCGAGGCGACCGGCGCGGCAACTTGCTTTAACGCCGACGTGATTGCAACCGCCAAGCGCGACCTCAAGCCCGGTGAAATCCTCGACGGCGAGGGCGGCTACACTGTGTGGGGGAAACTGTTCCAGGCGGGTAAATCACTCGCCTATGGCGGACTGCCCCTGGGACTCGCGCACCAGGTCAAACTGCTGCGCGCGGTAAAAAAAGGACAGTCGCTCAGTTGGGCCGATGTGGCGATGGACGAGAATCTGCCAGCGTATAAAGTGCGGCGCGAAATGGAGGCGCAGTTTTCAGTCAGCGCCGCCTGAGTTCCATGCCCGGGCGCTGCGCAAAAGCGCGGAATCGCACGTGCAAATCGCGCATTGCGCCAGCCTGACAGCATAGCTGGCAGCTCTGCGCCGGAGCAAGATGCATCGACCTGGACCTCGCACGGCTGCCATAGCGTTGCCATATTTGATAAGCCAATCGTCCCAGGATTAAGGCGCGTAGCTATTTTCGTGAAAGGAAAGTCAAAGAATGCAAGATATTCACAGGGTTGACGCCGAATTCGGCCGCAGCCGTTTTGCCGGCGCGGCAACGCGGCCATGAGTAGCGCACCCGGAGGACTGGGCTTCATCGGACTGGGCGTGATGGGCGAACCCATCTGCCGCAATCTCGCGCTAAAGGCCGGCGTAAGCGTATCCGCTTACGATCGCGATGCGGCGCCGCTCGCGCGGCTGGCTGCGCTAGGCGTGCGCGCCGCCGACTCGGTGAAAGCGGTGGCCGAGCAGGCGGATATTGTGTTTCTTTCCCTGCCTTCGGGTGAAGTCGTCGCGGAGCTGGCGCGCGCTGCCGACGGGCTGCTCGCAGCCGTGCGCCGCGGGCAGATCGTGGTCGACCTCGGCACTTCGCCGGTGGAATTGACGCGCCAGCTGGCGCGGGAATTTGCAGGCCGCGGCGCAAGCTTCGTAGATGCGCCGGTGGCGCGCACGCGCGCAGCGGCCGAGGCGGGCACCTTGTCGGTCATGGCCGGCGCGGATGCAGAGATCTTCCGCCAGCTGCGCCCATTGCTGGGCATGTTTGCGAGCGACGTGACGCATTGCGGCGCAGTCGGTTGCGGACAGGTGGTGAAAATTCTCAACAACATGGTGCTGTTTGAAACAGTGGTGGCATTGTCCGAGGCGCATGCCATAGGCACGCGCTCCGGTGTCGACCCGCAGTTGCTGTTTGATACCCTGTCCAAGGGATCGGCGGACAGTTTCGCGCTGCGCAACCACGGCATGAAATCGATACTCACGGGGCAATTCCCCGAGCGCGCCTTTTCGGCCGAGTATGCGAGGAAGGATTTGTCCTATGCGCTGCGGCTCGCGCAGGAGAGCGCAGTCGACGCCAGCGGAGCGCGCAATGCGGACGGCTGGTTGCGCCAGGCCATCGAGGCCGGCGATGGCGAACTTTATTTTCCGGTGATCAGTCGCCTGATCGGCCGCAAACACTAGGGCGCTCTCATTTTCGCGCGAGGCAATGACAGATGCGCTGCGCAAGGCGTATGATTGATCCTGATCAAACGGCCGGATCGCAGCAGCATATACATTCGGAGAGAGGCAGGGAAGAGGCCGTGCGCGGCGTGTTTTTTGAGGTCAATATTATCTGCATGGGTTTGACATGAAGAAGAAGCTGATTCCGGAAATGCCACCCGATTTTGACCGTGCGCGAGTCATCGAGCGCCCCGACGGTTTTTATTGGCAATCCAAGGATGGCGGCAGGGAGTCCGGGCCGTTTGTCACTTTGCTCGAAGCGGTGGAAGACATGCAGTACCGCGCCGACACGGACTACGAACCGGGCGAGTCCGTGGAACAGGCGGAAGCCGAGATCGGGATTTCCGAATGGGTAGACCCGGATACGGGTGAACTGGCCGAGGAGTTCACCCCGCGTATCGAAGATCACTAGTCCGCAGGCCGCGGACAGCGGCTTGCGTCGCCGCGCGCGATTTCGTTTCAAGCTGCATTGCGTCGGCTGATCGCTCGAGCCGATAGCTGATTTTCTCGACAAACTGGAAAGGCTCAAATGGAACTCAAGAACAGCGTGTTTCTCGTTACCGGCGGCGCGTCCGGTCTCGGTGCGGCCACGGTGCGCGCCATAGTGGAGGCGGGTGGCAAGGTGATTATCGCCGACGTCAACGCCGATGCCGGCAATGCGCTGGCCAAGGAGTTCGCTCAGGCGCGATTTATCAAGACCGACGTGACCGCGGAAGCCGATGGCAAGGCTGCGGTGGCGCTTGCGCTAAAGGAATTCGGCGGCCTGCAGGGTCTCGTCAACTGCGCCGGTATCGCCATCGGCGAGAAGACCGTGGGCAGGGAAGGGCCGCATGCGCTCGCCAGCTTCAGTCGCGTCATCGGCATCAACCTGATCGGCACGTTCAATATGATCCGCCTTGCGGCCGATGCCATGAGCAAGGCGGCGCCCAATGCCGGCGGCGAGCGCGGCGTGATCATCAACACCGCATCGGTGGCCGCGTACGACGGCCAGATCGGCCAGGCCGCCTATTCGGCATCCAAGGGCGGGATCGTGGGCATGACGCTGCCGATCGCGCGCGACCTGTCGCGCTCCGGCATACGCGTGGTGACGATTGCACCGGGCATATTCGAGACGCCCATGCTGCTGGGTATGCCCAAGGACGTGCAGGACGCGCTCGGCAAGCTGGTGCCGTTCCCGTCCCGCCTGGGCCGGCCGGCAGAGTACGCGGCCCTGGCCAGGCACATCATCGAGAATGAAATGCTGAATGGCGAAACCATCAGGCTGGATGGCGCCATACGCCTGACGCCGAAGTAGAAAAGCAAGCCCGGACTGCAGCGCAGAACCATAACCCCAAACGGCTTTTGCTTTTACCCATAACCGTGTTTTTGGTGCGGATATGCTTTTCATCCGCGCCAAAAACAGGGTTGGCGCGCGGAGCGCGCAATGACCGATCTCCGCTCCTGACTAACGCAGGCAGATACTTCGGATTGTGGTGATCGATCTTGCGCGGACGGCGTCCCGTCCGCGCGGATCGTTGATTGCCTGCGGATAAAAAGCACATCCGCAGGCAATCAACTATCTTGTGTAAAACCAAAACGGTATCGTGTGTTAACGATAACGGCGTTTTTCAAACGGATGCGTTTTTCATCCGTTTGAAAAACGCCGTTGGCGCGCGGAGCGCGCAATGACCGATCTCCGCTCCTGACTAACGCAGGCAGA
>CAKKSJ010000248.1 GCA_919902965.1 Burkholderiales bacterium | reverse complement strand
GCCGCCGGCTATCTGGGCAAGAACATCCTCGGCACCGATTTCTCGTTCGAGCTTTTCGCCGTTCATGGCTGGGGCGCCTACATCTGCGGCGAGGAGACCGGCCTGCTCGAGTCGATCGAAGGCAAGAAAGGCCAGCCGCGCTTCAAGCCGCCGTTTCCGGCGAGTTACGGCCTGTACGGCGCGCCCACCACCATCAACAATACCGAGACCTTCGCCGCCGTGCCCTGGATCATGAACAACGGCGGCGATGCCTTCCTCGCCCTGGGCAGGCCCAACAACGGCGGCACCAAGCTATTCTCGGTTTCGGGCCATGTGAACCGGCCGGGCAATTACGAAGTGCGCCTGGGCACGCCCTTCGCGACACTGCTGGAAATGGCGGGCGGAATGCGCGACGGCAGAAAGATCAAGGCGGTGATCCCGGGCGGCTCGTCGGCTCCAGTCATACCCGGTGACATCATGATGCAGACCGATCTGGACTTCGACTCCATCGCCAAGGCGGGCTCCATGCTCGGCTCGGGCGCGGTCATCGTCATGGACGAGACGACCTGCATGGTGCGCGCGCTCGAGCGGCTGTCGTATTTCTATTTTGAAGAGTCCTGCGGCCAGTGCACGCCTTGCCGCGAGGGCACCGGCTGGATGTACCGTGTCGTGCATCGCATAGAGCACGGCAAAGGGCGGCAGGAAGACCTGGATCTGCTCGACAATGTGGCCGACAACATCGCCGGGCGCACCATCTGCGCCCTCGGTGATGCCGCCGCCGGGCCGGTGAAGAGCTTCGTCAAGCATTTCCGCGAAGAATTCCAGTACCACATCGACCACAAGCGCTGCATGGTGAGCGTGCCCGGCGGCTACTTCACCGCAGCCGCGCTTAGCGCCGAGAAAGTGGCCTGAGAACAACATGCCCACAGTAGAAATAAACGGCAGGCAGATCGAGGTACGCAACGGCGCCACCGTGATGGACGCGGCGAACGCGCTCGGCATCGCCATTCCGCACTTCTGCTATCACAAGAAGCTGTCTATTGCCGCCAACTGCCGCATGTGCCTGGTGCAGGTGGAAAAGGCGCCCAAACCCCTGCCGGCCTGCGCCACGCCCGTGACCGAGGGCATGAAGGTATTTACCGATTCCGAATACGCCAGGACCGCGCAAAAATCGGTCATGGAATTCCTGCTGATCAACCATCCGCTCGACTGCCCGATTTGCGACCAGGGCGGCGAATGTCTGCTGCAGGATCTGTCGGTGGGTTACGGCAAGAGCGCGTCGCGTTATCAGGAAGAAAAGCGCGTGGTGTTCCACAAGAACATCGGACCGCTGATCTCGATGGAAGAGATGAGCCGCTGCATCCACTGCACCCGCTGCGTGCGCTTCGGCCAGGAGATTGCCGGCGTGATGGAACTGGGCATGATGGGACGCGGCGAGCACTCGGAAATCGTCTCCTTCGTGGGGAACAGCGTCGATTCCGAGCTTTCCGGGAACATGATCGACCTGTGCCCGGTGGGTGCGCTCACCAGCAAGCCGTTCCGCTACAAAGCCCGCACCTGGGAGCTTGCGCGCAGAAAATCGGTAAGCCCGCACGACAGCCTCGGATCCAACCTTGTCGTGCAGGCCATGGCGAACACGGTCATGCGCGTGCTGCCGCTGGAAAACGAGGGATTGAACGAATGCTGGCTGTCCGATCGCGACCGCTACGCCTACGAAGGCCTGAATAGCGAAGACCGCCTCACCCAGCCCATGCTGAAGGTGGACGGAAAATGGCAGGAAGCCGACTGGCAGCAGGCGCTCGCCGCGGTGGCGAAAGGCCTCAAGAATGCGCAGGCCGACCACGGCGGCCCGGCGCTGGGCGCGCTGGCCGCGCCGCACTCGACCCTGGAAGAACTGTACCTGCTCGGCAAGTTGATGCGCGGCATCGGCAGCGAGAATGTCGACTTCCGCCTGCGCCAGTCTGATTTTTCCGCCGACCAGAAACAGGCCGGCGCGCCCTGGCTGGGCATGAAAATCGCCGACATCGGCAGCCTGGACCGCGTGCTCGTGGTCGGCTCCTTCCTGCGCAAGGACCATCCGCTCCTCGCCAACCGCCTGCGCCAGGCCGCCAAGCGCGGGCAGCAGGTGAACCTGATTCATGCGACGGACGACGATTTGCTGATGCGCGTTGCGAACAAGGCGATCGTGCCGCCGCAGAATATTCCTGAAGCGCTGGCGCAGGTGGTGAAAGCGGTGGCCGAGGCGAAGCAGCGGCCGCTGCCGGCCGCGCTGGCAGGCGTAACTGTCGGCGCAGACGCAAAGAATATCGCCGCGAGCCTGGTTTCCGGCGCAAAGACCGGTATTTTCCTCGGCAATCTGGCCGCGCAACACGCGCAGGCGACCCAGTTGCGCGTGCTGGCACAGGAACTGGCCGGGCTGCTCGGCGCGCGCTTCGGCGTTTTGGGCGAGGCCGCCAACAGCGTCGGGGGCTACCTGGCGCAGGCGCTGCCCGGGGCGGGCGGCCTCAACGCCGCTGCCATGCTGTCTGAAGCGCGCAAAGCCTATGTACTGTTGAACCTCGAGCCTGAGTTCGATTGCCACAATCCGTATGCAGCGATGCAAGCGATGCGCGCTGCGGATTTCGTGATTGTCCTGTCGCCGTACAAGGGTTCTGCTCCCGACTACGCCAACGTGTTGTTGCCGATTGCGGCCTTCACGGAAACCTCCGGCACATTCGTCAACGCCGAAGGCCGCAGACAAAGCTTCCACGGCGTGGTCCAGCCCCTGGGCGAAGCGCGCCCGGCGTGGAAAGTGCTGCGCGTGCTCGGCAATCTGCTCGGCCTGGAGGGCTTTGACTACGACTCGAGCGAACAAGTGCGCGACGCAATCGGTACGCCGGAACAGCTTGCGGGCCGGCTCGATAACCGCGTGAATGGCATTGCCTTGCAGGCCCCGGCCGCAGCGGCAGGCCTGCAAAGAGTGGCCGAGGTGCCCATTTATGCCGGTGACGCCATCGTGCGCCGCGCCGGGTCGCTGCAACAAACGCGCGATGCGGCGGCGCCGCGCGCCTGGATGAATGCGGCGCTATTGGCCAAACTCGGCGTGAAGGAAGGCCAGGCGATCAAGCTGAAGCAGGGCGCGGGGGAGGCTGAATTGAACGCAGCGCGTGATGACCGCCTTCCGCCGGACTGCGTGCGCGTCGCCGCGGCCCATGTCGCGACCAAGGACCTCGGTCCGATGTCCGGCGAACTCAGCGTGGAGCCGCGGTAATGGATGTGCTTGGCTTATACGCAAAAATGATAGCCATCGGGCTCCAGTTCGCCCAGGGCCTGCTCGGCCCCGAGCTGGGTACGGCAGTATTCACCCTGCTCAAGATTTCGGTGCTGATCACGCTCATCGTCGCGCCGCTGCTCGGTGCGGTGGCCTATCTGACCCTGCTCGAGCGCAAGGTCATCGGCTACATGCAGGTGCGTATCGGCCCGAACCGCGTAGGTCCGCTGGGTCTGCTGCAGCCGATCGCCGACGGCATCAAGCTGGTGTTCAAGGAAATCATCATCCCCTCCGGGGCGGACAAGTTCCTGTTCGTGCTCGCGCCGGTGATCACGCTCACCGTGGCCTTGGCCGCCTGGGCGGTGGTGCCGTTCAGCCCGCAGGTGGTGCTGGCCGACGTCAATGCGGGCCTGCTCTACATCATGGCGATCACCTCGATGGGGGTGTACGGCATCATTGTCGCCGGCTGGGCGTCGAATTCGAAATACGCTTTTCTTGGCGCGATGCGCGCCGCGGCGCAGATCGTCTCTTACGAAATTGCCATGGGCTTCGCGCTGGTATGCGTGCTGCTGGTGTCGCAAAGCCTCAACCTCACCGATATCGTCAACGGCCAGACGAAAGGCTATTTCGCCAACATCGGGCTCAACTTCCTCTCCTGGAACTGGCTGCCGCTCGCGCCCATGCTGCTGGTGTATTTCATCTCCGGCGTGGCCGAGACCCAGCGCGC
>CAKKSJ010000247.1 GCA_919902965.1 Burkholderiales bacterium | reverse complement strand
AGCGAAGTGCAGCGTTTCGGGCGGACTTTGGGCGAAGAATCTGCTTTCAGCCGCGCATGTAAAGCTCAGTCCTTGGGCTGGAACGGATAATTTATAGAGATCCCCGTTAAGCAAATCCGTATTTCGCGAGCGCTGTTCGCCACGGTCCCGCGGCGAGTTTTTCAAAGCCTTTCGAGTTCGGATGCAATTCATTGTCCCAGTCGTTGTCTATGTCCAGGCAGCCGCGGCTGTCGACCAGATGCACCAGGCGCGCGTCCTCGTCGTAGGGCGCGAAGGTGGCGTGGATGCGGTCGATCAGCAGCTTGACCAGGTCGCGGCGGAATTCGGGCTCGTCGCGCACCTGCGCGCGGTCCATGGCGGGCTTGAGCCAGGGCCCGAAGGGCAGCGGGATGCCCGCGAATTGCGCGGCCCTGCCATCGGGCGGGGCATAATCGTAGCAGTGAAGGAAAACATGCGGCTGGCGCAGCGCGGGCGCGGCGCGCCAGGCCCAGCGGATGTCGTGGATCATTCTTCCCATCCAGCCGCTCAGCTTGCGCATCAGGCCGTCGAAACTCGCTTCATCGAAGCATTTTCCGGGTGAGCCGATGCCGGCGCAGCGGTTTTTCAGCGCGAGCGAGTAATCGACGGCGTCGTTGCCCGCGCCGCTGATCAGCACCGCCGAGTAGTACTGCGCATTGAGAGCTTTGAGTTCTTCCTGGAATTCGCCGGCAAAGCGGCCCTCGACAAAATCCTGCAGCGTGGCGCCGACGTAGCCCAGTGAAAGGATATTGGCATAGTCGGGCCTGAGCACGCGCTCGGACAATTGCTGCAGCAGGTTGAAACCCGTGGGCAGGGGATACCAGAACCAGGAATCGCCGACGGCGAGCAGCGCCGGAAACGCGCCCGGCGCGATCGGTGTGCCGCTGCCGTAATAGACTGGCATGAGCTTTCTCCTTCGAGGCATGCAGGACAAACGTGTATGCTGCGCATTTTTACAAGTTTTGTCGCGATGGGCTACTCGGTCAAGGAAATTTTCTACACGCTGCAGGGGGAAGGCGCCCAGAGCGGCCGGCCGGCGGTGTTCCTGCGCTTTGCCGGCTGCAACCTGTGGTCGGGGCGCGAAGCGGACCGCACGGAGGCGCAGTGCCGTTTCTGCGACACCGAGTTTGTCGGCACCGACGGCGAGGGCGGCGGGAAGTTCGCCTCGGCCGACGCGCTTGCCGCCGCGGTCGCCGCCACCTGGCCGGCGCAGGCCGGGGCGCAGGGATTCGTCGTCTGCACCGGCGGCGAGCCCTTGCTGCAGTTGGACGCTGCCCTGGTCGCTGCGCTGCGCGCACAGGGATTCACGGTCGCGGCGGAAACCAATGGCACGCTGGCCCCGCCCGAAGGCGAACTGTGGCTGACGGTGAGTCCAAAGGCTGGCACGGCGCTGGCCCTGACGCAGGGCGACGAACTGAAGCTGGTGTATCCGCAGAGCGGCGCCGAGCCGGAGCGCTATGCCGGGCTTGCATTCAGGCATTTTTTCCTGCAGCCCATGGACGGCCCGGAACAGGCGCGCAATACCAGGCTCGCGATCGACTATTGCCTCGCGCACCCGCGTTGGCGCCTGTCGCTGCAGACCCACAAACTCATAGGAATCCGTTAATGGAAATCTGGAAAGCATTTACCCTGGAGTCGGCGCACCGCTTGCCCAACGTGCCGGCGGGGCACAAGTGCGCGCGCGTCCATGGACACTCGTTCCGCGTCGAAATTCATGTGAGCGGCGCGCTTGATGCGCACATCGGCTGGGTGCAGGACTACGCCGATATTTCTGCGCTATTCCAGCCGCTGCACGAACAGCTGGACCACCGCTATCTGAACGAAGTGCCCGGGCTGGAGAACCCGACCAGCGAGCACCTGGCGCGCTGGATCTGGGACCGGCTCAAGCCGGCGCTGCCGCTGCTCACCCAGGTGGTGGTGCACGAGACCTGCACCTGCGGCGCGATCTACCGCGGCGAGGACGAGAAAGCATGAGCGCAAACCCTGCCATCGTCGTGAAGGAAATCAAATGACCGGCACGCGCAGCGCGCCGGCGAGCGCAGGCGCCGTGGATTTCCTCGTCCGGCGCGACGATCTGCGCCTATGCAAGTCGGTACCCGCGCAGAATGCGGGCGCGGCCGCGCTGCAATCGGGGCAGGTGCTGATGCGCATCGACCGATTTGCTTTTACTTCGAACAATGTTACCTATGCCGCGTTCGGCGAGGCCATGTCCTACTGGGATTTTTTTCCTGCGACTGAGGGCTGGGGCCGCATCCCCGTATGGGGCTTTGGCGATGTGATCAGTTCGACGCACGAAGAGCTTAAGCCGGGCGAACGTTTCTACGGCTGCTTTCCGATGTCCACCCATGTCGTGCTGCAACCGGCGCGCGCCGCTGCGGCTGGTTTCTCCGACGGCGCCGAACAGCGCAAGGCGCTGCACCCGGTCTACAACCAGTACCTGCGCACCGCGACCGACCCGGGCTACGCTGCGGGCCGCGAGGACCAGCAGATGCTGTTGAAGCCGCTGTTCGCAACTTCCTTCCTGATTGACGATTTTCTTGCCGACAATGCGTACTTCGGCGCGCGCGCGATTGTGCTTTCCAGCGCATCGAGCAAGACCGCCTACGGCACGGCGTTCCAGCTCTCGCGCCGGGGAGCGGCAGGCGCGCGCTGCGAAATCATCGGTTTGACTTCCCCCGGCAATGTCGCCTTCGTCCAGGGGCTGGGCTGTTACGACCGCGTGCTCAGCTACGGCCAGATCGAGTCGATTCCGGCCGATCTTGCGCTGGCCTATGTCGATATGGCGGGCAATGCGCAACTGCGCGGCCCGGCGGCAGTCGAGCGCACCTATCTCGAAGTGCTCGCGGGCCGCGCC
>CAKKSJ010000246.1 GCA_919902965.1 Burkholderiales bacterium | reverse complement strand
CGCATTTTCCCGCCAATGTGAACATCGCCGCGGCGCTCGCCATGGCCGGCATCGGTTTCGACCGCACCAAACTGAAAGTGGTGGCCGACCCGGCGCTGATTTTCAACACGCACTACATCAACATCCGCGGCAAAACCGGCAGCATCAGCATCAAGTTCGAAAGCGTGCCTTTCCCCGACAATCCCAAGACCGCCATGCTCGCCTGCTATAGCGCGCTGGCAGCATTCAAGCAATTCAATTCGCCAGTGCGTTATGGCACTTGAGGGCACAGGCCGCCAGGCGGCAGGCGAAACCCTCCCCACCGCCAGCAGCAACGCCGATCTGATCGTCGCCATACTCAAAGCCGCCGGCATCCGCCACGGCTTCGGCGTGCCCAGCGGCAATGTGCTGCCGCTGATGGATGCGATGCGCGCGGGCGGCCTCGATTTCGTGCTCACCGCGCACGAGGGCTCGGCGGCGTTTGCCGCGGATGTCACCGGCAGGATGACGGGCGTGCCGGGCCTGTGCATATCCACGCTCGGCCCCGGCGCAACCAATCTCAGCACCGGCGTGGGCAGCGCCTGGCTGGACCGCTCGCCCCTGATCGCGATCACCTGCACGCTGAATGAGGCGCAGCTTGGCCGCCGCCTGCAGATGTGGATCGACCATCACGCGCTGTTCAAGCCGATCACCAAGGCGAGCCTGCGACTGCGCAGCGGGGAAATCGTCGCGACGCTGACACGGGCGCTGCAGCTCGCCCTGTCCGAACCGCAAGGGCCGGTGCACCTCGATCTGCCCGAGGACGTGGCGCTGGCGCCAGCTACAGAAACTTTGGCGCCGGCAAGCGAGGCAGTAGCGGCCATGCCTGCGCCGATTCCATTGGCGCGCGCGTCCGAGACAACAATCCTCCGTGCAGGCGAGTTGCTGCGCGCCGCGCAGCGGCCGCTTGCCGTGATCGGCGCGAACGCCATGCGCATGCGCGATCCGGGCGCGCTGCGCGCCTTCGTCGAACGGCACAAGCTACCGTTCGCGACCACCATGATGGCCAAGGGCCTGATCGACGAAGACCATCCGCTGTCGCTCGGCTGCATCGAGCGCGCCCTGCGCAAACTGCAGCGCGCGCTGGTCCAGAGCGCCGATCTGGTGGTCGGGCTGGGCTACGACACGGTCGAGGTGGAGTACGAAGCCTGGATAGGCCAGGTGCCGCTGCTGCACGTCGGTATCGAGCGCGCCGATGTCGATGCCAGCGTGCGCATCGCGTACGAAGTGACCGGCGATCTCGACGATGCGCTGGCGCGGCTGGCTGCGCTGCCGGCCGCGGCTAACGGCTGGCCCGCGGGCGCCGTGCAGCTGCACCGCGAAACCTTCCAGGCCGCGCTGCGCCCCGCGGCGGCGGGCTTCACACCGCATCAGGCGATCGATGTCGTGCGCCGGCTGCTGCCGCGCGAGGGCGTGCTCGCCTTCGACATCGGCGCGCATACCCACCAGATCGGCAGCCAATGGACGGCGCATGCGCCGCGTACTTTTCTGATCACCAACGGCTGGTCGTCGATGGGCTTCGGCATTCCGGCTGCGCTCGCCGCCAAGCTTGCGCGCCCGGAGCTGCCGGTGGTGTGCGTGCTCGGCGATGGCTGCTTCCAGATGAGCTGCGGCGAAGTGGCGGTCGCCAGGCGCGAAGGCCTCGCCATTGCCTTCGTCGTGCTCGACGACCGCTGGCTGTCGCTGATCAGGATCAAGCAGGAACGGCGCGGCCTGCCCAGTTACGGCACCGAGGTATCGCCGCGGGATTACCCGCCGCCGCCCGCGCATTACTTCGGCGTGCCCGCGGTGGGGGTGGACAGCGCTGCAGGACTCGAGCGCGAACTGCGCAAGGCGCTCGCCGCGGACGGCCCGACCATCATCGAAGCGCTGGTCGATCCCGCGCATTACTCGCAGACGGTGTTCGACTAAGAGCCGGTTCCAAGACGCGGTCGCAACAATAGCGCAACCCTTCCCGGGACAAGGAGGGCGCAACAAGCGGGTGGCACGCAGCGGCCTTCGCCTGTAGAGTGCGCGCTTTACTCTTTCCCGATCCCGATCCCGGTCCCCGCCTACGGGCGACGCGGACCATGCGAGCATGCGCCCCGCCGACATTTTCCGACTAGTCCTGCTCGCTGCCATCTGGGGCGGCTCGTTTCTGTTCGTGCGCATGGCCGTGGATGCGATCGGACCGCTGTGGCTGACCGAGCTGCGCGTGGGCATCGCCGCCGTCGCCATGCTGCTCTACGCGCGCGCGGCCGGCTTCGCGCTCGACCCGCGGCAGAACTGGCGCCCCTACCTGGTGCTGGGCGTGCTCAACACCGCGCTGCCCTGGGCGCTGTATGCGTGGTCGGGCAAGTACATCGGCGCCTCCTACATGGCCATACTCAATGCCGCCGTGCCCTGGTTCGCCGCCATCTGCGGCACGATCTGGCTGGGCGAGCGCATGACCTGGCGAAAGAGCCTCGGCCTCGCGCTGGGCATGGCCGGCGTCGCGCTGCTGGTTGGCTTCGGCCCGATCGCAGTGAACGCCGAGGTGGTGCTGGCGGTACTCGCCTGCATCGGCGCCACCGCCTGCTACGCGCTCGCCGGGGTGTACGTGAAAAAGCGCGCCGGCCGTCTGTCGCCGCGCGCGCTGACCGTGGGCAATCTGCTTGCGGCCAGCGTCGTCCTCCTGCCCTTCCTGCCCGCGCCGCCGCCCGCGGCCGCCTTCGGCTGGCAGGTGACGGTCGCGGTGCTCGGGATTTCGCTGCTGTGCAGCGCCGCCGCTTACCTGATTTACTTCCGCCTCATCGCCGACATCGGCCCGACGCGAACGTTCACCGTGACCTTCCTGATACCGGTGTTCGGCACGCTCTGGGGTGCATTGTTCCTGCACGAACCGGTCGGCCTGAGCACGCTCGCCGGCGGCGCGGTGATCGTCATTGCCACCGCGCTGGTGCTGGAAGTCGGCCGGCAGCGCCCTGCGCTTCGCGGCGCCGGTTAAAATACCTGCATGCAAATACCCCGGCGCCGCTGGATCGATTCCCTGCTCGCCTGGTATTTCGTCAGCGTGTGGGGCTCGGGATTCATCGCCACCAAAATCGACCTGCAGTACGCAGCGCCGTTCACCTTCCTCACCCTGCGTTACATTTTCGGCCTCACCTGCCTGGGCGTGGCGATGGTGGTCTGGACGAAACAGCGGCCCGTGGCGCTCGCGGCGAACTGACATGCGCCTTTGGCACCTGATCGCGCTCACCATCCTCACGCACATCGCGTTTAACGGCAGCCGCATGCTGATGTCGCTGTACGCGATCCAATTGAACGCGTCGACGCTCACAGTCGGCGCACTGATGTCGGCCTATGCACTGCTGCCGATGCTTTTTGCGGTGAGCGCCGGCCGTCTGGTCGACCGCAGCGGCGCGCGCTGGCCTTTGTTCGGCGCGAGCTTCGCGGTCGCCCTGGGCACGCTGTTGCCGTTCATCTGGCCGCGGCTGGAAATGCTCTATGTCGCGAGCACCTTGATTGGCACCGGTTTCATGGTGTTCCATGTCGCGATCAGCCAGACCGTGGGCGCCTTAGGCCAGGCCGAAGACCGTACCGCGAATTTCAGCTGGCTGGCGCTGGGCTTTTCCGTTTCAGGTTCGATCGGACCGCTGGTGACCGGATTCGCCATTGATTCCATCGGGCACGTGCGCACCTTCCTGCTGCTTTTTCTGTTTCCGCTCGTGCCGCTGCTGGTGCTGTGGCTGAACCGGCCGGCACTGCCGCAAGCGAAGGAGCGCAAGACCGATGCCGGCAAAAGCCGGGTGCTGGATCTGTTCCAAAGCCGCGCGCTGCGCCGTGTATTCATCGCCAGCGGACTGCTGAACATGGCCTG
>CAKKSJ010000245.1 GCA_919902965.1 Burkholderiales bacterium | reverse complement strand
CTGATCATGTCCGAACGCGCCACAATCTCCGGCACCAGAAGAAAATGCGGCACCGCCAGCCGCACATGGCGCTCTCGCCCCATCGCGGCCAGCGCCGCGTCAATCTGGGTGCTGAAGCCGCTGCCCGGCACCGACACCCGTAGGTGTTCCAGGCTGCAGAACTGCTCCAGCGTCAGCTGCGCACCTACTCCCGGGTGATCGCGCCGCACCACTGACACGATGCGCTCGGTATAAAGCGGCCGCGTATGCAAGCCAACCGTGGCGTTCTGGAGCGCTGTGACGCAAAGGTCGACCTCGCCGCTTTCCATCTGCTTTGCCACCAGGGGCAGATCGAGCGGGCTGACTTCCAGCCGCACCCCGGGGGCTTTGCGCTCGAGGTAGTCGACCAGTTTCGGCAACAGCGCGTATTCGACATAGTCCGAAGCTGACAGGGTAAAGCTGTACTCCACGCTGGCCGCGTCGAATGCCGCGCGCGGCTGGACGATTGCGTCGATCTCGTCCAGCACCCGCTTTACCGGGCCGAGCAGCTCCAATGCCCGCGGCGTCGGCAGCATGCCGCGCGCACTGCGCAACAGCAGGGGATCGCCGAACAGCGCACGCAGGCGTGCGAGCAAGGCGCTCGCCGCCGGTTGCGACAAATGCAGGCGCACCGCCGCACGCGATACGCTGCGCTCGGCCAGCAATGCATCCAGCGCAACCAGCAGGTTGAGGTCGATGTTTCTTATATCCATAGAACAGATATGTTAAATCTAAAAAATCGATTCGACAAATAATGATGCGCTGTTTAGACTTAGTCTACAGATCAACGGGGCGCGCTTTCATGGATTTCACTGCTGCCAAGATACTTGCCGGTTATGCGACCGCCAGCGCGGCCGCACTGGCGGCTTCGGTGAAACTGGCCTGCATTTTAGGCGGGCAGGCGGCAATTACATTCAGCGGAAGTTTTTTCCGCTAGGCAACAGCGGTATTGTTTTCGCGGGTCCTCCTCCTCTCTCCCGCGCGGGCAGGGTAGCCGGTAAACACCGAGCCCTGCCCTTTTTCTTTCACC
>CAKKSJ010000244.1 GCA_919902965.1 Burkholderiales bacterium | reverse complement strand
ACCGAAGGCTACGGGCTGACCGAGACCTGTGCAGCGAGCCATGTCAATCCGGGACTGCGCGCCAAGCCCGGCTCCTTCGGTCTGCCCATCCCGAACGTGATGGCAGCGGTGGTCGATCCGGACGGATCCGAATTTGTTCCGCCCGGGGAAACCGGCGAGCTGATTCTCAAAGGGCCCAACATCATGCTCGGCTACTGGGGGAAGCCGGAGGAATCGGCCAAAGTGTTCCTCGATATCGACGGCGAGCGCTGGATGCGCACCGGCGACATCGTGCGCATGGACGAAGAGGGCTATTTCCACTTTTTCGACCGCAGCAAGGACTTGATCAAGTACAAGGGCTACTCGGTGTTTGCCAAGGACATCGAGGATGTGCTCTATGAGCACGCCAACATCAAGGCGGCGGGGGTAATCGGCGTACCCGACCCGGCGGTCGGGCAGAAAATCAAGGCCATCGTGGTGCTGCAACCCGAAGCGCGCGGCAAGCTGTCCGAAGAGGACGTGCTTGCCTATTGCAGGGAAAACCTGGCCGGCTACAAGGTGCCGCATATCATCGAGTTCCGCGGCGAGTTGCCCAAGACCGATGTGGGCAAGGTGTCGCGGCGCGAACTGCGCGACGAGCACGCAAGCTGAACCAGGCGCGCCGCGTGAGCACTCCGTTTTTCAAGGTCGAGAACCTGACCAAACGCTTCGGCGGGCTGGTCGCGGTCAACAATGTCTCGTTCGAACTGCAGCGCAATGAAATCGTCGGCATCATCGGCCCCAACGGCGCGGGCAAAACGACCATCCTGCGGCTGATCACCCGCATACTCAGGGCGGATTCGGGCAGCGTGGTATTCAACGGCGAGGAAATCTCCGCGCTCAAACCCTGGGACGTGGTCAATCGCGGCATTGCCGGCACTTTCCAGAACACGCGCCCTTTCCGCCACCTACCCATCATTGCCAACGTGATGGTGCCCTGCCTCAACCCACGTGCGCAGCACCGCGGCGAATGGGTGAAGCGCATCGAGGCGAAAGCCATGGACGCGCTCGAATTCGTCGGCATTTCCGATCTCGCCCTGGAGCCGGCTTCGGCCCTGTCGCAGGGAGATCTGAAACGCCTGGAAGTCGCGCGCGCCATCGCCTCCGAGCCCGAACTGCTGCTGCTCGACGAACCGCTGGGCGGTTTGAGCCCGGCCGAGGCCGGGCTGCTGGTGAAATCGATCCGGCGCCTGCACAAGGGCGGACGCTTCGGACGGCTGCATTCCGAAGGCCCGGCGGTGCTGATGATAGAACACAAGCTGAAAGAGCTGATGTCCATCGCCGATCGGGTGATTGTCATCGATTACGGCGAAAAAATCGCCGACGGCCCGCCGGCCGAAGTCGTCAAAGACCCGCGCGTGATCGAAGCCTATCTGGGGAGCGAGCATGCCGCTGCTTGAGGTGTCCGGGCTGTCGGTGCGCTACGACAAGGCGCAGCTGCTGAGTTCCGTGTCGCTGAGCGTCGGCGAAGGCGAGCTGGTGGGCGTGGTCGGTCCCAACGGCGCAGGCAAGTCCACCATGCTGCGCGCGATTTCCGGCCTGGTGCTGTGGGAAGCGCAGACCCGGCGCGGCACCAGCGGCGACATCGTGGTCGAGGGTTCGATCAAATTCAAGGGCAAGGCTATCGAGGCTTTGCCGGCGCACGAGATTCGCCGCCTCGGACTGGTGCTGTGCCCGGAGCGGCGCCGTCCGTTCCGGGAACTCACGGTGCTGGAAAACCTGCAAGCTGGCGGCTATCTCGCGCGCAGCAAGGCGGAACTGGAACAGAATCTCGAGCGCTGCTTCCAGCTTTTTCCGCGCCTGAAGGAACGTGCCGGCCAGATTTCAGGCACGCTCTCCGGCGGTGAACAACAAATGCTGTCCACCGCGCGCGCTCTCATGTTCGAGGCCAAACTGCTGTGCATAGACGAGCCTTCGCTCGGACTTGCTCCGAAAATACGCCAGGAGCTGTTCGCCGCCATCGCGCAGATTCACCGCAGCGGCATCCCGGTGCTGCTGGTGGAACAGGAAGTGGGGACGGTGTTTCAGATGGCCAACCGGAATTACGTGTTGTCGCAAGGCAAGATCATCGCCGAAGGCTCGGGCAAGCAGTTGATGGCGGATGAAACCCTGAGGGCGGGATATCTCGGCCTGTAGTCGTCGTTGGCGCGGAGTTTCATCTATCTGTGGCCTACCGCAGTCCTATGCTAGCGGTCCCACGACGCGACGCGATCTTCCGTGGCATAAGGTAAATATCTGTTGTACCAATAGTCGCAGGTCAGGCGCCGGCCAGTTTCTTTATGATGGACTTGGCCAAATGCCCATTGATCTCATTATGTCGTGGCACGGGCTGAGATTGCTTTGTACCGGGGTTGGTATACCAATCGTGACGCCCGCCGTGGCGAACCAAAGTGCAGCCCATGTTTTCGAGTGTCTTGATAAGTTCGCGTCTCTTCATTTACGCGACCAAGAGTTCTTCCACCTTGCGGATATAGGGTACTTCGCGAGATTCAATGTCTTTTAGGAGGTCTTTCAAGTTCTCCGTTAATTCGCTCTTGCTCGTACCCTGCGTCTGATAGTCAGGATACTGATTAAGAAAGCCAATGTAGAACTTCCCGTCGCGCCAATAGGTGAAGCTAATCCTTTTCATGTTACGGCCTCCGCGTGAAACATAAGTATAGCGCGTGCGACTTCGTGGCAACGTCTTGGTGAACGCTAGGCCAACTTAGAGATAGCTCTACAGATCGGCATGTCGCGGTATTCGAGGCTTCGATCTAGCGCAACTCCGCGCTGCACAGACGGCATTGATGGCGGCGAAACACATTGCGGTTCTTGCAGCGCGGACAGACTATTTCGATTTTGTCGCGTATCCACGGCGTGAGCCCCCGCGGCATGAACAGCAGGACGAGCAGGACGATCACCGCGAACATCAGCAGGCGGATTTCTTTGAACAGGTCGATATTCGCCAGGATTTCCGTGAGCGGATACAAAATAAACACCGCCAGCACCGGACCGTAGATGGTGGCGATGCCACCGAAAATGCCCCAGATCACCACTTGGAACGACAGCGCCACCTCCAGCGAGGACGGGCCGGCGACGCGCATGAAGTGCGCATACAGTGCTCCGGCAAGGCCGGCGAACAGTCCCGACAAGGCGAATGCGAGCAGCTTGTAGCGCGTGGTGTTAATGCCCGAGGCGCGGCAGGCGACTTCGTCCTCACGTATTGCGTGAAATATCAAGCCAGTGTTCGAGTCGCCGATTTTCCAGAGGCCGAAGCACAGCAGCAGCATCAGCACGATGGCCACATAATAATTGCCGACTGAACTCACCACGATGCGCCTGAGCCCGGATACGCCCAGTTCGCCACCGGAAAAATCCGGAAACGCGAACAGCAGGCCGGTCAGGATCAGCGGGAATGCGAGTGTCGCCAGAGACAGATAAGAGCCGCGCAGCCGCAGGCAGGGGATGCCGACCAGGAATCCCGTCAGCATGGCCAGCGCGGCGCCCGACGGCACGGTGAGCCAGGGCGCCCAGCCCAGGTGGTGGGACAGCAGCGCCGAGGTGTAGGCGCCGACACCAAAGAATAGAGCGTGGCCGAAATTCACCTGGCCGGTGAAGCCGGCGAGCAGATCCCAGCTCGCCGCGAAGATCGCGAATATCGCGGTCATGGTGATAATGCGCAGCACATAAGGATCGTCGTAAAACAGCGGCAGCGCGAGCAGCAGCAGCGCTGCGAAAAACACGAAACTGCGGCTGGGCAGCACCAGCACCTCGTGACGCAACTGCGCCCACAGCCATTGCGGCAAGGCCAGCAGCGCTTTCACCGTTCCTCCTCGAATACCACGCCGAACAGGCCCTCCGGCCGGATCAGCAACACCACGATCATGATGGACAGCGCCACCGCGCCCTTCAGGTAGGAGCCCGAGGGCACTGCGAACACGGTGATCGCCTCGACATAGCCGATGATGAAAGCGCCGATCACACTGCCCTTCAGGCTGCCCAGGCCGCCAAGCACGACGATGGCGAGCATGGTCACGAGTGGTGCGAGCCACATCAGCGGATCCACCACGAACACCGGCGCGACCACCACGCCGGCGATCGCCGCCAGGGCCACGGAAATGCCCACGGTGTACATGGCCACGCGCCCGACGTTAATGCCCATGAGATTGGCGATTTCCTGATCGTTGGCGGCGGTGCGGATCGCCAAGCCGAGGCGGGTGCGATTGAGCAGATACCAGGTCGCCACCAGTGTCAGCGCCACTACCGCGAGCACGATCAGGCGCTGATAGGACACGCGCACGCCGATGATGGAAACGACGCCTTCGACCGCATTGGGAATGCCGAGGAAATGTCCGCCGAACGATACCAACAGGGTTTCCTGGAAGATCAGCGCCAGCGCGATGGTGGCGATCAGCACCGCCGACTCGTGCTGTCGTACCGGTTCGATCACCAGCTTGTAGCAGACCATGGACAAGGCCACCACGGCGACCACGGCCAGCGGAATGGCAAGCAAAAGCGGAAACTTGGCAACGACCAGCAAGCCGTAGAGCGCGTAGGCGGCAAGCATGTAAAAGGCCGTATGCGCGATGTTGACGATGCGCGCCACACCGAATATGAGCGAAAAGCCCAAGGCAAGCAGCGCGTACACGCCGCTATTGACCAGCCCGCTGATTAGGATGTCCTGGAACATGGCTGGATCTCCCTCTTTCCGCAGACAGAGGGAGACCGCGCAGCTAAGAGCTTACTACTTGGGCATCTTGAATGGTTTCATGCCCTTGGTTTGCGGCGGCCAGAACGCGACCTTCTGCCCGTCCTGCCACTGCACCGCGATGCCGGAGGTCTTGCCCACCGCCCAGATCAGATCGTGGCTCTTGTCCCAGCTCTGCGTCCCGCCGGCACCCACGTGTTCCATTTTCTCGATCACCGGGATCAGCTTGTTGGCATCGATGCTGCCCGCTTGCTCGATGGCGACCTTGAGTATATGAATGGAATCGTAGGTCCCGGCATTGTAGGTCGGCGACTTCTTGTAACGTTCCTTGAACGCCTTCACGAAAGGAATCGTCTTCGGCGTCGTTTCCACGTCGGCATAGGTATCCAGGGTGGCGACGTAGTTGCCCTTGCCGGCGGTGGCCTGCCAGAAGCCGTCTTTCTGCGCCTCGACGTTGATGCCGAACGCGACCGCGGGCAACTGCAACTCGCCCATCTGCCGCCCCAGCACGATACCCATCGGACCGGATACGATGGTGAATACGATGTCGGCGCCGCTGCGCTTGATCGCCGAGAGCTCGGCGGTGACATCGGTCGCTATCGGCGAGGGCTGCCAGGTACCGACCACCTCCATTTTCATCTTCGGCAGGTTGGCCTGTGCCACCTTGACCAACGCCTCCGTCCACGCCGCCTTTTCGGACAGGATCGCGACCTTCGGCATTTCTTTCTTCAGGTCGGCGCGGATCTGGGCGCCAACGGCGCCCAGTACGGTAAACACCGTTTTCGCGAGGTCAGCCGACTTGGTCGGCGTGACGCGGAACCAGTACTTGTAGCGCTCGTAGTCCTTGGTCACGTTCTCGGTCAGCTTGGCATCGGCCGCGCCGGCGCCGAGAAACAGCTTCTTCGCGTCCATCGCGACTTCCTGCATCGCCAGCACCGCCTCGGAGCGGAAGCCGCCAATCAGGAAATCCACTTTGTCGCGCGAGATCGCGCGCTCAATGGCATTGGTGGCGTCGGGCACGCTCTGGATTTCATTGGTGTCGATCTTGACGATCTCGACCTGGTGCTTGGCGCCACCGACCGAGATGCCGCCTGCCTTGTTGATTTCATCGCGCGCCATTTCGGCGCCGGCCCAGTGGTTTTCACCCTGAACGAAGGCCATGGGACCAAGGATGGCGATTTTGATGTTTTGCGACCAGACCGCCTGGCTGAAAACCAACCCCAGCGCGGCTACTGCGGTAAGCAGCAGCTTGCTAGACATGATGACCTCCTTAGAAAAACGACGGTGACCGGCGCCACTCCCTGGGCACACGGCCTGGACAGTATTTTTGTGCGTCTATGCTGCCAGTTTCGGCGCTGGCTGTCCACGTCCAATCTGGGCCGTCCATCTGGGGCGGGCTCATATGACCCAGGTAAGGCTCAGGGGTACGTCGGGGCATGTCCTCGGTGGTACCATATTCCCCAGACGTTCAATAGCCAGGAGCGGAAATCATGAATGCGAGCCTGCTAGGCCGAATCACGATTGAACCGGGAAAGTGCGGTGGCAAGCCCTGCATCCGCGGCATGCGTATCCGCGTGAGCGACATCCTCGAAATGCTGGGTGAAGGCGTAAGCATGGATGAGGTTTTGGCTGATTTCCCGGATCTTGAGCGCGACGACATTCTCGCCTGCCTGCAATTTGCCGCGCGCCGTAGCGACATAGTGCACCTTGCGGCATGAAATTCTGGGTCGATGCCCAGCTGCCGCCCAGCCTGGCAAAATGGCTATCGGTTCAGTTTGATGTCGAGGCAGTCTCTCTGCGCGATTTGGGGTTGAGAGATTCGACAGACGGCGAAATATTCAAAGCGGCCCAACATGCCAAAGTGGTGCTCATCAGCAAAGACAGCGATTTTGTCGAGCTGGTCAGTCGCTACGGCACGCCGCCGCAATTGCTCTGGGTTACCTCTGGAAACGTAACCAACCGCCAGCTACAAAAGGTATTCGGCAATACCTTCCCCGCAGCGATGGCGTTACTGGCTGCGGGAGAGAAGATCGTCGAGATAGGTTGAGTACGCGCTTGCGTGCGATAGTGATCGAGAACACCGTAGCTCAACCAGTTGGCGCCGTCCACGGCACCTATTTCGACGGCCTGTATAAATGGAGCTTAACAAGAACCGAAAAACAATACAGAGAACTCGGAACTTAACAGCCCGCAGAACTAGGCTGCACCTTGCCCGCAGCCCGTCTTCCGCCTATAGTACGGCGCTCCAAAAGCAAACGGGGATGCAGGCAATGGCACGCGAACAATTTGTTTTTTGCCACAGGCTGCGGGTGCGCTGGGCGGAAGTGGACCGGCAGGGCATCGTGTTTAACGGCAATTATTTCCTCTATTTCGACGTCGCGATCACCGAGTACTGGCGCGCCATCGGCATCGACTATCCGGACGGTTTCGTCAAAGCCTACGCCACCGACATGTTTGCGGTCAAAGCCACCGCGGTGTACCTCGGCTCGGCCGAATTCGACGATTTCCTCGACATACACGGCCGCACCGCGCGCCTGGGGCGCTCCAGCATGCAGTTCCTGCTGGAGATCTGGCGCGGCGATACGCACCTGGTCAGCGGCGAACTGATTTATGTCAACGCCGATCCGGCAAGCAGGAAATCCGTTCCCCTGCCAGAACCGCTGCGTCAGAAAATCATCGGCTACGAGCGCGTCGCGCCGCAGTAGCGACAGGCCGGGCGCCGGCGGCGATCGGTTAAAATGGCCGCCTTCCTCCTCTTCCACCATCGGGAACATCCATGCTAGCTCGCGACATGCTTTACATCAACGGTCTATGGACCACGCCCAAAAGCGGCAGGTTCATCGACGTCATCAACGCCTCGACCGAGGAAGTCATGGGGCGCGTGCCCGAGGGCACGCCGGAGGACGTCGATGCCGCTGTCGCGGCGGCGCGCGCCGCATTTGAGGGCTGGGCCGCAACGCCTGCCGCAGAACGCGCCGCCTATTTGCAGAAAATCCACGAAGGCCTGAAAGCGCGCATGGAGGAGATCGGCAAGCTGATCGCCGGCGAAGTGGGCATGCCGGTGAAACTCGCCACCATGATCCAGGCGGGCTCGCCCACCGCGACCTTCGGCATGTACGCCAAGATGCTGGCAAGCTTCGCGTTCGAAGAGAAAGTCGGCAATTCGCTGATCCTGCGCGAGCCGGTGGGCGTGGTCGCGGCGATCACGCCATGGAACTACCCGCTGCACCAGATCGCGGCCAAGGTCGCAGCAGCGCTTGCGGCCGGTTGCAGCGTCGTGCTCAAGCCGTCGGAAGTGGCACCGCTCAACGCCTTCGTGCTGGCGGAAATCATCCATGCCGCCGGACTGCCCGCGGGCGTGTTCAACCTGGTCACAGGCTACGGCCCGGTGGTCGGCGAAGCCATGGCGGCGCACGCGCAGGTGGACATGGTGTCTTTCACCGGCTCCACCCGCGCGGGCAAGCGCGTGTCCGAACTCGCTTCGGCTACGGTGAAACGCGTGGCCCTGGAACTGGGCGGAAAATCGGCGGCGGTCGTGCTCGAAGACGCCGATCTCCCCGCTGCGGTCAAGGGCACGATCAACGCGTGTTTCCTCAATTCCGGCCAGACCTGCTCGGCGCACACGCGCCTGCTGGTGCCCGAGAGCAAATACGAAGAAGCGGCGCAAATCGCGGTTGAAGTTGCCAAGACTTTCACCGTTGGCGACCCATTCGCCGGCACGGCCAAGCTCGGACCGCTGGTGTCGGAACTGCAGCGCGAGCGCGTGCGCGGCTACATCCGCAAAGGCATCGAGGGCGGCGCGCAACTGCTCGCCGGTGGGGCGGACGCGCCCGAGGGCCTGCCCAAAGGCTATTACGTCAAGCCCACCATCTTCGGCCGGGTCCAGCCCGACGCGATCATCGCCCAGGAAGAGATCTTCGGACCGGTGCTGTCCATCATCACCTACAAGGACGAGGACGAGGCCGTGCGCATCGCCAACAACTCGCCCTACGGACTGGGCGGCGGCGTGTGGTCGAAAGATGAGGAACACGCGCAGAAAATAGCCAGGCGCATGCGTACCGGCCAGGTGGACATCAACGGCGGCCCGTTCAACCTGCGCGCGCCCTTCGGCGGTTTCAAGCAATCGGGCAACGGGCGCGAGCTGGGCCGCTTCGGACTGGAGGAATTCCTCGAGTACAAGTCCCTGCAATTGAAACAGGAAACCAAAGCCTGATGGCAATCAAGTATTACTGGGAAGATTTCACGCCCGGCCGGGTGTTCGAAACCGCGACGCGTTCGCTGTCGCAAGAGGACATCGTGCGCTTCGCGCGCGAGTACGACCCGCAGATCTATCACACCGACGCGGAGGCCGCGCGCAGTTCGCCTTTCGGCGGGCTGATCGCGAGCGGCTGGCAGACCTGCGGCGTCACCATGCGCCTGATGTGCGACGGCTATTTGCTCGAGACCTCCTGCGTGGGCTCGCCCGGGCTGGAGGAACTGCGCTGGCTCAAGCCGGTGCGTCCCGGCGATGCGCTGCGACTGAAAACCACCGTGATCGAGTCCACACCCTCGGCCAGGCAAACCAATCGCGGCACGGTGCTGTTTCTCTGGGAAACCCTGAACCAGAACGACGAAATCGTGGTTTCCATGCGCGGACGGCAGATGTTCCTGCGCCGCGCGCCGGCATAACGGGCTCAAGCCGTGGGCTACAAGTATTACTGGGAAGACTTCTATCCGGGCCAGGTACTCGAAGCCGGCGGCGTCAGCCTGAGCGAAGAGGAGATTATCGAGTTCGCCAGAAAATATGATCCGCAGCCCTTCCATACCGACCTCGAAAAGGCGAAGCAGTCGAGTTTCGGCGGCCTGATCGCGAGCGGCTGGCAGACGGCCAGCATCTGCATGCGCCTGCTCTGCGACCGTTATTTGCTCGAGGCTGCCAGCCTGGGCTCACCCGGCGTCGATGAAGTCCGCTGGGTGAAACCGGTGCGTCCCGGCGACACGCTGCACCTCAAATCCACGGTGCTGGAAACGCGCGCCTCGACGAGCCGCCCGGACATGGGCACGGTGCGTTCGCGCTCAGAGGTCTACAACCAGCACGGCGAACTGGTGATGTACATGTCGGGCGTGGGCATGTTCCGGCGCCGCAGTCCGGGCGCGTAGCGGTATTGCGGCGCCGCCGGCGATTCAGCCTGCGCGATCGGCGCTGCTGCCGGTCTTGCGCCACACGCTTGCCAGCCAGGGCTGCTGTTCGCGCGGCAGTCCCGGCGGCCGGTAGTAATGCGCCAGCTCGGCGAAACCCGCGTCCGAGACGAGGCTGCGCCAGCTGTCGGGATCGTGATACGCGCCGTAACGGCCGCGGTTCCAGCCTTCGTCGTTGTGTCCATGCGGATTCGAGGTGAACAGCACGCCGCCGGGCTTGAGTGTCGCATGCAGATCGCGCAGCACCCGCGGCAATTCCTGGCTGGCGACGTGAAACAGCGAAGCGTTGGCGAATACACCGTCAAAGTGCCCGCCGGGCAAGTCCAGCCTGAGAAAGTCCTGCTGCCACACCTCGCAGCCGCTGTAAGCGCGCGCCATCTCCACGAACTGCCGGGCCCCGTCCAGCCCCACGGCGGCGTGGCCGAGCTCCGAAAATGTCTTGAGATCGCGGCCCGGCCCGCAACCGAAATCGAGGATGGTGTACGGGGGTTCCCCCTCGATGCGCTCGAGCAGCGCGGCGATGTTCTGGCTGACATCGTGATTGCGCGTGCCATCGAAAAAATCTCCGGCGCGCTGGTTGTAATGCTCCAGCGTGAGCGCGCTGATCTGCTCCAGATCCTGCGGTTTCAGCTTCACGCAGCCGCGCGCCTTTGCATCGGCAGGAGCAGCAGCAATAGCGCGCCGGCCATCGCCCATAGCCCGATCGGCATCCAGGCGAGCAGCGCGGCGAACTGCGGGTCCTTGTTGAGTTGGGCGGCTAGCACGGCAATGCGCGCAAATGCCGCGACTGCGAGCAGTGCGAACAAGGCGCCGGTGACCTGGCCCTCGCGTCCCGTATGCCCGATGATGAGCGCGGCGGCCACTGCGCTCATCAGCACGCAGCCCCAGGCGCCTCCCGCGATGAACTGCATCGCGATCAGAAAATTGAGGCTGCCGGCGCCAGAGGCAAGATAGGCCGCAAGTGCGCCGACCACGCCGCCCGCGCCCATGACCGCCAGGCCGCCGTAGCGCCGCGTCGCCAGCGTCGCCGGCAACATCAGCAGATTGAACCCGATCCAGAACACCGGCATCAGGTATTGAAGATCGGCGGGCTTGGCAAAGCGCAGATACAGCGGCGCGCTGTTCATCGCGAAATGAATTTGAAAGCCCAGTCCGAGCAAGGCCGTGCCGAACAAAAACCAGAAAAGCGGATGTACCGGCTTTGCCGCGCTCACCGCCGATGCCTTCCCCGGCGCCGCGTCCGCGGCCAGCCTGCGCTCGGCCCACACCACGCCCAGAGTTGCCAGCGCGAGGGCGATGCTGGAAAGTGCAAACGGCAGCCGCGGATCGGCGTCGCGCAAAGCCACGCTCAGGTAGGGCGAGACGGCGCCGGCCGCGCCCAGGCCAAACAGCGACAGTGCCGACAGCCACGGGAGCGCGGGCTTTGCGGCGTACTTCCCCAGCAACATCAACGGCGGCGCGCGCAGCGCCGATGAGCTGGCCGACCAGAGCACGGTCAAGGCCAGGAACAGCCAGGCCGCCCCGCGCGGCGCGGCCAGCGGCAGCAACAGGAACGCAAGGCAGGACAGAAGCGTCACGCCCAGGACGATATGGCCCAGCCTGCCGACCACTCGCGACACCCGGTCGGCCATCACGCCCATGGCCAGATCCATGCAGGCGAAGATCAGCTGATCCAGCAACAGGATGTAGATCACCGCCTGTTTGGGAATGCCCGCCTCTGCCGCGAGCCGAGGCAGATAGATTACGTAGACGGTCCAGGTGATGGTAAAGAAAAACTGCACCACCGCCAGGTACAGGCCGACGCGATGAGGCACTGGTGTCGTCGTCATGATGAAATTCCTGCCGGGCGAAGGCGTCTATTAAAGCACGACTGCAGGCGGTCTGATGCGCCGCGCATGGAACCAAGGGTGCGTGCTATTATTTTCCGCCATAGCCGGCCACACCCATCAACAGCCGGGTGCAGCCGTAGGCGCTCCAGATGAGCAGTCGCCGCCACAGCGGCTGATGGCGCCAGTGGCGCTTCGCCACCACGCGGGCGCCGCTGCGCATATGTTCGATCAGGCTGTCGCGCAGTTTCCGCGAAAAAGGCACGTCGTCCACGACGATATTGGCCTCGCGCGCCAGCATCAGGCTGAACGGGTCGATGTTGGACGAGCCTACAGTAGCCCAGTGCTTGTCGATCACCGCGACTTTCGCATGCAGGAAGCTCTTGTGATATTCGTAGATCTCCACGCCGGCATCGAGCAGCGAGCCGTACAGCGCGCGCGAGGCGTAATGCAGCAGCATGTATTCGACCTTTCCCTGCAGCAGCAGCACCACGCGCACGCCGCGCAGGGCCGCTGCGCGCAGCGCCTGGCGGAAACGCGCGCCGGGAAAGAAATAGGCATTGGCGATGATGATTTCCCGGTGCGCGTCGTGAATGGCTTCGAGATAGGCATCCTCGATGTCAGAGCGGTGGCGGAAGTTGTCCCGCACCACCAGCACGGCATGCTGCGTGCCGGGTTCAGCGGCATCGACCGGCGCATGCCGCTCCAGGCCGCGCTTCAGGCTGGCCCAGGCAACCCGCCGCCACATGCGCTCTGTCTGCTCCAGGACGCTCGCGACCAGGGGCCCCTCAATCCGCACGGCGTAGTCGTAACGCGGCGGCGTGTGCCGGGGCGTGTGCATGTCGTCGATGATGTTAATGCCGCCGACGAAGGCCGTGCGCGCATCCACCGCCACCAGCTTGCGGTGCAGTCGGCGCAGGCGCTTGCGCCGCAGGGTCAGGGGTGAGGTCTTGGGGCCGAAAATCAGCACTTCAATATTGGCTACATCCAGCAGCAGCCGCGTCTGTTCGAACATGCCCTTGGAACCGAAGCCGTCGACCAGCACGTGCACGATCACGCCGCGCCCGGCGGCGCGCACCAGCGCGGCGGCGATGCGCTTGCCGGTGTCGTCGTCGGCGAAAATATAGGTTTCGAGATAGATCTCGCTTTGCGCCGCGTCTATCGCCCGTTCCAGCGCCGGGAAATACGCCCTGCCGTTGGTGAGTAGCTGCAGCCTGTTGCCGCCGAGGAAATCCAGCGTCATCGCAGTTCCAGTTCGACGCTCAGGGCGGCATGGTCCGAAATGCGCGACCAGGGCAGGCCATGGTGGACTTCGGCGTGGAGTACGTCGAAACCGCGCGCGTAAATGCGATCCAGGCGCAGCAAGGGAAAAGTGCTCGGATAGGTGCGCGCCGGCCGCCCGCGCTGGTCGCGGAACACTTCCTTCAGGCCCAGTTCCTCCACTAAGTGGCGGCCGGCGGAATTGCGCCAGTCGTTGAAATCGCCCGCGACCACCAGCGGCGCATCTGCCGGCACCAGGCGCTGCACGCGCTCGGTCAGGGCCGAGAGCTGGCGGCGCCGGCCACGTTCATGCAAACCGAAGTGCACGCACAGGCAATGCAGGTGCAGGGTGTCGAGCGCGATTTCACAATGCAGCAGACCGCGTTGTTCGTAGCGGTGCGAGGACACATCCTGGTTCTCCGCGCTGACGATGGGATAGCGGCTGAGTATCGCGTTGCCGTGGTGACCGTGGTCGTAGATGGCGTTGCGGCCATAAGCGAAGTCCTGCCACACCTCGTTGGCAAGAAACTCGTACTGCGGTTGCGCCGGCCAGTTTTTCATCTGCGCGGCGTGGTGCTCATGCGCGCCCTGCACTTCCTGCAGGAACACCAGATCCACGTCGAGCAGGCGCAGATGGTGGCGCAGCTCGTGCACCATCATGCGCCGGTTGAAATGGGAAAAGCCCTTGTGGATGTTATAAGTGGCGAGGCGCAGCTTCATTACGATTACGCTTTACGTGGACGCGGCAACGGCTGAAACCGCGCGCGGTCACTTATAATTGAGGAACAGCAAAAATGGTGGGCCTGCATTTGCAGGAGGATAAACAAGGGGGGATGCATCCCCCCTTGTTCGTGAAAACCGGGTTTTCCCTTGGCCGGAGACACGCTGTTTGCTTCCGGCTTGTATGACCTAGGGCTTGAGACCCTGAAACAGCTTCTCGCGCCCGACTTTGATCAGGAATTTTCCGTCGTACGTGAATATATCGGCGGTGGCGAAGGTGTCGCCGAAAGCCTCGGGAATGAAAGAGCCGGTGCCGATGACATCCACCGGTGCGCGCGCATGGCCGAACATCTTGCACTTGAACGGCGTAAACCCGCCCGAGCCCACTATGCGCGCGGAGTTGAAACCGGCCGCGTCCAGGGTTTCGCGCATTTTGATCACGCTCGCTACCGACACGCCGGTGCCGAACAGCACTTTGCGCACCCGGTCCTTGACGATATTGAGGGTGTCCGAATCGTAGGCCTCCTCGCCCATCACCACCCGCACCGCTTCGAACTCGTTCAGCACATGCAGCCAGTCGGCCACCAGTTCGACCGACTGCTCGTAATCGAGGCCCTCGGCATAGCGCTCGCCATGGGTGTCGATGCGAAATGCCAGCGTGCGTTCACTCGCCGGATCGCTCGGCAGGACATCGTTGTACCACCAGCGGCACACCTCGAGCGCGTCGCTGAACTCGCGCGCGTAATAATCGACCAGCACGGTAAGATTGTCCTGCGGGTGCGTTTCGGCGAACATCTGCGCCGCTCTCAGGGTGGAGCCGGCATAGCCGAGGATGGCGTGCGGCATGGTCCCAATGCCGCGTTCCTGTCCGTAAAAATGGGCGGTCAGGTCCTGCGAGCCGCCGATAAAGCCGACCGCGCCGGAGAGCTTGGCAATGCGGCTGCCGACCGACGCGCCGTATGCGGCCAGGATGGACAGGTCGTCACCGCAGGCGTGCCGCGCGTGCATGTCGATGAAGGCGACTTTGGGCAGGTCGGCCGCCATTTTATAAGCGTTGTAGGCCGTCACGCAGGCCGTACCGACGCGGCGCAGAATCAGCGTCTCCAGTTCGGACAACGCGGAGAACGAACCGGTGTAGGTGAAAATCGGCTTCTGATCCGGGACGAACGCCCCTTCCTCGTACAGGCGCGTGATCTTGAGCGGCACCGCTTTCTGCGGGTAGTACTCGCGCAGGATTTCCAGCGCGGGGTTGACCGCGCAGACGGTGCCGCGGCGCAGGAATACCCCGTAGGTCACGGTCTTGTCGCCAAACCTGTCCACGATCTGGCGCGTCTTGGTGAAATACTTGTCGGTGCGCGACAGCACGTAGTCTGTGCGCTCGCGCAGCGCCGTTTCGGCTTTCAAATCCAGTGGCTTGTTCATGGCAGCTTTCCGGGTAAGTGTGCATTATGAACGGCGCAGCATCCCTGCGGCAATAGTTCTGCCCTTCGATGCGCGTGCGCGGGTCCGCTTTCCTTGACCCACGTCAAACGTGAGCGGCGGGGATTCCCCTAGCATCAATCGATCCGCGCAGGCTGTTGACACAGGAGACCGTCGTGATTACGGACAGAATCGACTCGGTGACCAGAATACCGCCAGAATACATGAAGGCCGCGCCGCCGGCGCCGAAAAGCGTAAAGATCGAAATCTCGCCGCGCTGCAACTATCGCTGCGGTTTCTGCGCTCTGCGTAACCGCGAGGTCCAGCCCAAGTGGGATATGGATTTCGAACTTTTCAAACGCATCACCCGCGAAATGAGCGCGGCGGGCGTGCAGGAAATCGGCGTGTTCTACCTCGGTGAATCCTTCATGGGTCCGCGGCTGCTGGTCGATTGCATCGCCTACCTGAAATCCGAACTGGCGATGCCCTATGTATTCCTCACTTCGAACGCCTCCATGGCGTTCCCGGAAGCCATCGAAGCCTGCATGAAAGCCGGGCTGGACTCGCTCAAGTGGTCCGTGAACGCCGCAGACGAGGAACAGTTCGAGAAAATCATGGGCGTGTCGGGCCGGCTGTTTCAGCGTGCCCTGGACAACATTCACGCCGCCTGGGAACTGCGCGCAGAACACGGCTACAAGACCGGGCTGTATGCCTCCTCCATCCGCTACGACGGCGAGCAGCAGGCGAAAATGGAGTCGCTGCTCTGCGCGCGCGTGCTTCCCTACGTCGACCACCACTACTGGCTGCCTTTGTATTCCATGGGCGCATTCGCCACCGAGCGCGAAGCCCAGCTCGGCTATCGCCCCACCGCGGGCAACCAGGGAAGGATAGGCGCATTGCGCGAGCCCCTGCCCTGCTGGTCCGCGTTAACCGAGGGGCATGTCACCGCGGAGCGCAAGCACTCGGCCTGCTGATACGAT
>CAKKSJ010000243.1 GCA_919902965.1 Burkholderiales bacterium | reverse complement strand
CCTCGGTCATCGCGGTAGCCCTGATCATCGAGCGCCTGATGATGCTGCGCAAAGATAAAATCGTGCCCGCGGATTTGTTCGGGAAGGTGGTCGTCGCTTATCGGCAGCAGGGTGTGAATGCGCAGATGCTGGACCAGCTTGCCAAGGATTCTCCGCTGGGGCAGGTGCTCGCCGCCGGTCTGAGAAATCACAGAAGTTCGCGCTACGTCATGAAGGAAGCCATCGAAGAGGCCGGACACGCAGTGTCGCATGAACTGGAGCGCTTCCTCACCACGCTGGGGACGCTGGCCACCATCGCGCCGCTGATGGGCTTGTTCGGTACCGTGGTGGGCATGATCGAAATCTTCGGCTCACAATCGCCCTCGGGCACGAATCCCCAGGTGCTGGCGCATGGCATTTCGGTGGCGCTCTACAACACCGCGCTAGGACTGGTGGTCGCGATTCCGGCCATGATCTTCTACCGCCATTTCCGCGCCAAGGTGGAGAGTTTCCTGGTGGAGATGGAGCAGCAGGCGAGCAAGCTGGTAGACCTGATTCATGGTGAACGTCTCGACTTTGACGACGCCAAGTCACAGCAGGTCCCCAGCAGGATATGAATTTTCAGCGCTTCCACTCCAGGGAACCCCTGGAGATGAATCTGATCCCGCTGATAGACGTACTGCTGGTGATCCTGATATTCCTCATGATTACCACCACCTATTCCAAGTTCGCCGAACTGCAGATCAATCTGCCTACCGCGGATGCGCAAAAACAGCTGGAGCGACCCAACGAAATCAATATCACCGTCAACGCCGGCGGGCAGTACACCATCAATCGCAGGCCGGTTGCGTTCCGCGACGTGGCCGGATTTTCCGATGAGATGCGCCGGGCCGCGGGCGAACTCAAGGAACCGGTCGTAGTGATCAATGCCGACGCCAACGCGACCCACCAGTCGGTGATCCACGTCATGGAAGCCTCGCGGATGGCCGGATACGGCCATATTTCCTTCGCCACGCAAACGCAAACCAAGTAACCCGGCGCAGCGGTTCTCGCCGGGAAGGGCAGGAAGTGCGAGCAAGCTTTCCGGAAAAACACTGGTATCGCCTTAGTGCGCTGTCGCTTGCCTTGTGGCCGGCGAGCCTGCTGTATCGCCTGCTGATGAGTTTGCGCCGGCGCGCATATCGCAGTGGCGCCCTGCGCACGGTGAGACTGCCGGTGGCGGTGATAGTCGTGGGCAATCTGGTAGCGGGCGGGACCGGCAAGACGCCGCTGGTGCTGCGGCTGGCCGCCATGCTGAAACAAAGCGGACGCAAGCCTGGCATCGTCAGCCGCGGTTACCGGGGCAGCGCGGAGGTGTCGATGGCGGTTGCCGCCTCCAGCCCGGTGGAACTGGTCGGTGACGAGCCGCTGCTGCTGGCGCGCGCAAGCGGCTGTCCGGTATGGATAGGGCAGGACCGCGCAGGGGCCGCCCTGGGTCTGCTCGCCGCTCATCCGGACTGCGATGTGCTGATACTCGACGACGGTCTGCAGCACTACGGCCTTGCACGCGACATCGAAATTGCAGTCGAGGACGCGCGCGGCGCAGGCAATGGATTCTTGTTGCCCGCGGGACCGCTGCGCGAACCGCTTTCGCGCCAGGTCGACGCCTGGGTGGTCAATTCGGCTCCGCCTGCAAAGCGCAGTCCGGCATATCGCATGGACTTGCGCGGCGAAAGCTTCCGGCGCGTGGCCGCCCCGCGCGATAGCACGCCGGCTGCGGCGTTCCTGCATAAAGAAAAGCTGCACGCTGTGGCAGGCATAGGCAACCCGAAGCGCTTTTTCGACCAGTTGGCGGGCCTGGGTTTGGCTACGGTGAATCACGCGTTTGCGGATCACCACGCTTACGCGCCGGGCGATCTTGACTTCGGCGATTGCGAAGCCGTGCTTATGACCGAGAAGGATGCGGTAAAATGCGAAGCGTTTGCGCGCGAGAATTGGCATGCGCTGCAGGTCGAGGCTGAACTGGCACCGGCATTTTTCGAATTTATCCTGGCGAAACTAAGTGCGTCTGACAGCAATGCTGTTAGACGTCCGGTTTAGGGGAGCACGAGGGGCCAAGGAAGGGGAGGGACCCCTTCCTTTCCCTGCCGGGTCCCCTCGTATAGTGAGGACTCTCAATGGACTCAAGACTGCTTGATATTCTGGTGTGTCCGATCTGCAAGGGGCCACTGCTCTACCGCAAGGCCGAACAGGAACTCGTCTGCAAGGCCGACCGTCTGGCCTTCCATATCCGCGACGGCATACCCGTAATGCTCGAGGACGAGGCGCGCAAGCTCGATCCCGCCGAAGAAATTCAATCCTGAGGTCGGTCAGCGCGCAGCGCCTCTGCATCTCCCGGCGAATATCCGGCCAGGTGCAAAAGATGCAGGTAAGACCGCTTAGAGCAAGACCTCCGCGCCCGTCGCGGAAGAATTCCAAGCCAATATGATCACACTTCGCCAACTCATACTCGCGCGCGGCAGCAAGGTGCTGCTCGAAAGCGTCGATCTCACTTTGCACGCCGGCCAGAAGATCGGCGTGGTGGGGCCGAACGGCTGCGGCAAGTCGAGCCTGTTCGCGCTGCTGCTGGGTGAGCTGCACCAGGAAGCGGGCGACCTGGAACTGCCCGGACGGCTCGCAGTTGCGCATGTGGCGCAGGATATTCCGGCGAGCGCACAGGCGGCGATCGAATTCGTCATCGATGGCGATGCGCCCCTGCGCACGCTCGAGCTGGAACTCGCCCGCGCGCACGAACACGACCAGGGCGAGCGTCTTGCGAGCCTTTACGAAGCGTTCGAGCACGCCGGCGGATATACCGCGCGCAGCCGCGCCGCCAGCCTGATGCACGGACTGGGCTTCGCTGCCGAAGAACTGGAGCAAGAAGTGGACGCCTTCTCCGGCGGCTGGCGCATGCGCCTGAAACTTGCGCGCGCGCTCATGTGCCGCTCGGACCTGCTGCTGCTGGACGAGCCCACCAACCACCTCGATCTGGACGCTGTGATCTGGCTCGAGCAATGGCTGCGCGACTATCCCGGAACGCTGCTCGCAATATCGCACGACAGGGATTTTCTCGACGGTACCGTCGGGCATATCCTGGCAATCGAACAATGCAAGGTGAAGCTGTATACGGGGAACTACTCGGCGTTCGAGGAGCAGCGCGCCATGCAGCTTGCGCAGCAGCAGGCGGCCTACCAGAAACAGCAGCGCGAGATTGCACATCTGCACTCCTACGTCGAGCGCTTTCGCGCCAAGGCCACCAAGGCGCGCCAGGCGCAGAGCCGGCTGAAGGCCCTGGCGCGCATGGAAGTGATCTCGCCGGCCCACGTGGATACGCCCTTCGACTTTCGCATGCGCGAGCCGCTGGCCGGTCCCGATCCTTTGCTCGTCCTGGACGAGGCCGCGGCCGGCTATGACGGAATTGCAGTGCTCGCAGGGATCAAGCTCAGCATAGCGGCGGGCGGACGCATCGGGCTTCTCGGGCGCAATGGCGCCGGCAAATCGACATTGATCAAACTCCTGGCAGGCGCGCTCGCTCCCCTGCAAGGTACGCGCCAGGAAGGCAAGGGCCTGGCCATCGGCTATTTCGCCCAGCACCAGATCGAGGTGCTGCGGCCGGATGAATCGCCGCTGCAGCATATGCTGCGGCTGGATCAACGCACCCGCGAACAGGAATTGCGCGATTTCCTCGGGGGCTTCGATTTTCGCGGTGACATGGCGCTGGATCCGATTGCGCCATTTTCCGGCGGCGAAAAAGCCAGGCTGGCACTCGCCCTGCTGGTGTGGCAGCGCCCTAACCTGTTGTTACTGGATGAGCCGACCAATCACCTGGATCTGGAAATGCGCCATGCGCTCACGCTCGCGCTGCAGGAGTACGACGGCGCGATCGTGCTGGTATCGCACGATCGACACCTGCTGCGCACCACTGCTGACAGTTTGTGGCTGGTGGCCAACTCTGCGGTGCAGCCCTTCGATGGTGATCTGGATGACTACCGTGACTGGTTGCGCCAGCGCGAAACGGGCAGCGTCGGCGTCGAGCCGGGCGGGACGACGCGCAAACAGCAAAAGCGCGATGAAGCCGATGCGCGCAACCGGCGCTATGCGCAGAAAAAGCCGCTGACGCAGCGCCTGGCCAAGCTGGACAAACGCATCGCTGAACTGGAGCGCGAACGCGCGTTCCTGGGCAAATGGCTGGCCGATCCGGAGAGCTATGCGGAAGCGAATAAGTTCAAGCTTGAGCTGGTGCGCGAAGGCAAACTTGCCGCCGAACTGAGCAGGGCGGAAGAAGAATGGCTGGCGCTGCAGGCCGAGCTGGAGCAACTCGGCTAGTTCACCGTTTTTGGCGCGGCCGCATCCTCGCTTTCATCCCGAAGCGGCAGGCTAGGCAGTTCCAGCACGATATCCCAGTCGGATTTAGCCACCGCGTTCTGCAGCAGCTTGCACAGGGAGTGCAAAAGGGTGTTGTCCAGAGTCAGGTGTATGCCCTGTCCCTGCTGTGGCAACAGACCCAGCACCTGCTTGCCTGCCTCGTCTTTGCTGGTCTGAATACGCGCCACCAGGATGGGTTCGGTACCCAGGGGCATCGCGCGCGGCGTTTCCTCGAACGGGGTAGCGAAGTTCGCCTGAAGCAGCGCCTGCTCATGCTGCATGCCGACCAGGGCGTCGCGCGCCTGCGGGTTGCTTTGCAGCGCGACCTCGGGCGAGGAACGGACCATCTGCACCAACTGCGGCCACAACAGACGCAGGGCGCGTCGCGTCAGCCACAGGCGCATCTCAAGCTGATTATCGGTACTCACGCGCAGCAACAGGCGATCCTGTTCCGCAATGAAGTCGAGTTTTAACTGGTGCAGGCGCATGCTGGAGACTTGATTCTATCGAATTATATACGGCGCACTAGATTCAGACGCGTGCCAGGAGCGGCCATTGCGCGCTCGCGCGCGCCAACCCTGTTTTCTGAACGGATGAAAAGCACATCCGTTCAGAAAACAGGGTTATGGATAAAAACGACAAGGGCTTGGGGTTGTTTTCATGC
>CAKKSJ010000242.1 GCA_919902965.1 Burkholderiales bacterium | reverse complement strand
GAGAACGTGGTGCGGCACATCAACACCCTTTACAAGGGCGGTCAGCTGAAAGGCCTGGTGCTGGACCTGCGCAACGACCCTGGTGGATTGCTCAACGGCGCGGTCGGCATCTCCGCCGCATTCCTGCCGCCCAAGTCCGTGGTAGTCACGACCGACGGGCGTACCGAGGATGCCAAGCGCAAGTACATCGCGAGCACCGAGGACTATCTGCGCGGCGGCGGCGATGACTATCTGAAAAGCCTGCCGGCGGCGATCAAGACCGTGCCCATGGTCGTGCTGGTCAACGGCGGATCGGCCTCGGCCTCCGAAATCGTCGCCGGCGCGCTGCAGGACCACAAGCGCGCATTGATCATGGGAACCCAGACCTTCGGCAAAGGCTCGGTGCAGACCATCATGCCGCTGGGCAACAGCACCGCCATCAAGCTGACCACTGCGCGTTACTACACGCCCAGCGGCCGTTCGATCCAGGCCAAGGGCATCACGCCGGACATCGTGGTCGAAGAACCCAGCATCGATACGCGCACCTTCCTGCGCGAAGCGGACCTCAACAAGCACCTGAGCAATGACAAGGACACGACGGTCAGATCGGATAAGCCCGCGGCGGCGCCCGGCGACAAACCCAGGAGCGAGAACGGCGACGCGCCGGCCAAGCCCCTGGAGCTCGGCTCGGACAAGGACCACCAGCTGATTCAGGCCCTCAACATGCTGAAGGGTCTGCAGATCATTCAGAAGAACTAGGCGTGAACCGCACGGCGAAAGCCCCTGGTTCGCAGCCGGCATTCGGCTTCATGCTTTTCCCCACCCATGAATGACGATCAACTGCTGCGCTATAGCAGGCATATTCTGCTGCCCGAAATGGGCATCGAAGGGCAGGAAAAGCTGCTTGCCGCGCATGCGCTGATTATTGGCGCAGGCGGCCTGGGCTCACCCGCCGCCATGTATCTTGCGTCCGGCGGCGTCGGCCGCATTTCACTGGCCGACGGCGATTCGGTCGACCTCACCAATCTGCAGCGCCAGATCATGCACACCACCGCCGCCGTAGGGCGGGCCAAGGCCTATTCCGGCAAAGACACTCTGGCGCAACTGAACCCACAGGTCGAGGTCGCCGCAATTCCCGAGCGCCTCGAGGGCGAAGGTCTCACGCGACTGGTTGCGAGCGCCGACGTGGTGCTCGACTGCAGCGACAATTTTGCCACCCGCCATGCGGTCAACCGCGCCTGCGTCCTGCATCGCAAACCCCTGGTCTCGGGTGCGGCCGTGCGCTTCGACGGGCAGGTCAGTGTGTTCGATTTGCGCCAGCCCGGGGCGCCTTGTTACCACTGTCTGTTTCCGGAGGATGCCGAGGCCGAAGAAACACGCTGCGCGGTGATGGGCGTGTTTTCCCCGCTGACCGGCATGGTCGGCACGGTACAGGCGGCGGAGACCCTGAAGCTGCTCTGCGGCATAGGCGAATCGCTCAACGGCCGCCTGCTACTGCTCGATTGCCTCGCCATGGACTGGCGTTCCATCAGGCTGTCCAAAGACCCGGAATGCAAGGTCTGCGCGGCTTAGCCGCAAGGCGCCCATGCTTTTATCCATAACCGTGTTTTCTATGCGGATACGCCGTTCATCCGTATAGAAAACACGGTTCGCGCGCAGAGCGCGCAATGGCCGCGCATCGACCTTGGCGGACGACGGAGCGTAGCTCGAACTGGTACTTTCAAACTAGCGCGGACGGCGGCCCGTCCGCGCGGATCGCCGCTAGCGCGCGGATGAAAAGCGCATCCGCACGCTAGCGGCGATCTCGGATGAAACCCCTACCCTGTATTTGCCGTTAACCCTAACCCAGCAGCATCGGTCCCTGTTTCTGCCAGAGTTCCGTCGGCAGGCGTTTGAAGCCGCTTTTCGCATATTGATGCCAGCGGCCGATGATGTAGGCGAGCATCAGATTGGCCTGGGCCGGGACGTCGGCGTCCTTGTCGATCTCCCCCTGGGTCAGGGCTTGGCGCAGCGATTGTTTTAGGGTCGCCTCCAGGCGATCGTGCAGCTGGTTGATACGCGCCTGAAGGCGCTCGTCTTCGTTGACCAGCGCATCGCCGATCAGCACACGCGTCATGCCCGGATTCTTTTCGGCGAAGGACAAGAGCATGGCGGCGATGGCATGCGTCTGCTTCAGGCCGCTTTCCTGCTCCGCGCTGATTTTGTTGATCAGTCCGAACACCGTCTCCTCGACGAAACCGATCAGGCCCTCGTACATCTGCGCCTTGCTGGCGAAATGGCGGTAGAGCGCGGCTTCGGATACCTCCAGCCTCGCCGCGAGCGCGGCCGTGGTGATTTTCTCGCTCTTGGGCGCTTGCAACATCTCGGCCAGCACTTGCAGAATCTGGTTTTTGCGTTCGCCGGATCGGGTTGCCATGACCACCTCCCTGGGTGTGCGGATGTGCGCGGATTCTAGCCCATGCGGTTGGTAAGCGCTAACCCTTTATGGTCCAAAGCGTCCCAGCAAGCGCGGCAAGGCAAGCACCGAGGCTGTCTTGACGTCTACATAGGCGGGGGCGCGTGGCTCGCGCGTGATCCACACCGTTTTCATGCCCAGTCGCTTTGCCGGACGCAGATTCTGGCGGCTGTCCTCCACCATGACGCAGCGCGACGCGATGAGTCCGTGGACGCGCAGCAGGCTGTGAAACGCAGCGAGCGAGGGCTTGGGCTGGTAGCCGGTGGACTCGATGCAGTGCAGGGCGTCGAAGTGACTCTCTACGCCCATCAACTGCAATACGGCCCTGGCGTAGTGCCGCGGCGCATTCGACAGGACCAGTTTGCGACCCGGCAGCCGGCGCAGCATGGCGGCGAGCCCGCGCTCGTACACCACCATACCGGGCAGGTCCGGAAAAGCATGCGTCTCGCGCAGGAAATGCTCGGGATCGGTGCCGTGATGGCGCATCATGCCCAGCAGCGTGGCGCCGTAGCTGTGCCAGTACTGCGCCCGCAGTTTGCCGGCCTCCTCCTCGGTCAGGCGCAAATGCTGCTGCAGGTAGGCGGTCATGCTGCGATTGATATGCGGGAAGATATGCGGCGACGCGTTGTGCAGGGTGTTGTCCAGATCAAAAATCCAGCTAAGCTTGGTTTGCATTTCTCCCTCAAAGCATATACATAAGGCGGCGCCCCAATTATCTACTCGCCAAGCAGAAGAAAGCTTTCTACTGCGCTAGCGAACTGCGCAGCATGACTATTACCACCAAGACAGTTTCTGGGGCGCAAATAGCGCTATCTACGGCATAATTCGCACCAGCACATCAAACTAATCTGATGACGAATTGCCCATTGCGTTCTCGAAGTATCACCATGAAAAGCAAACGAAAGACAATCAAAAAATCTGGGGTACAGCCGATTGCTAAGCCACTTTCGCCAAATTTCTTGCTCGCAGATCTTATCTTTTCGGACACGGCATTGAAAAAGGGAATCCGCAATACGCCCACCAAGGCTGCTCTAAAAAACCTAAAGCACCTTGCAGCCACTCTAGAACAGGTCGTAGAACTTCTCGGCCATCCGATCTCAATTTCAAGTGGCTATCGTAGCAAAGCATTAAATGCTGCCATTGGCGGAAGCAAGACTTCACAGCACACGCAGGGTCTTGCCGCTGATTTCACTTGCAAAAATTTTGGTACTCCCTTTAGCGTGTGCAAGAAAATCACCAATTCCGGTATTCGGTTTGACCAATTGATTCTCGAATACGGTACGTCCAGGAAGATTGCATGGGTCCATCTTGGAGTTGGCCCGAAGAAACGATGTCAAGTTCTTACAATTTGTACCAACAGCAACTTTTCCAGAGACGGTCTGCATCGATACAGAAAAAAGCAAGCCTGAAGCCCACAAGCGCCCGCGCCCCCCGTGGGGTCATATCATTTTGGGACTCTCGCCTGCTCCAACTATTAAATTAGGTAATCAGAATACCTGCCAGGCGGAGGCGGAGCAAACTCAGGATAGAATTCCCGAACAATTATTCCGTGTAACTCCCTAACTTCGCTTACGTAACTATCGTCCTTGTTGTACTTGGCAGCGACTCTAGAAATAATGAACTCGCGATGATTCCCGGTCTTATTCGGGTCAAAAAGGACCCCTTTGTCTGTCGCAATTTTTCGCCCCTCTTCAAGCACTTTGTCGTAAAGGTCCGCCACTATTTGCGCACCAAGCGTAACGCTCTCAATATCCGAGATTCGCCTATCTGCTTTCACCTGCATCGGTCCCAAAGTCTTTCCCAACCACGGGTGAAAGAGTCTCTCTAGAACACGAGGTACAGATGGTCGATTAAAACTTTCATAGATAAGAATCGAATAGATGATCGATTCTGCAAGACGATCTTGAGCTATGCCACGAATGATCTCGTCATACAACAATTTATTGTCGGAGTACGCAATGTAGAGGTAACGACTTTTCCGACGCTTGGTTGCCGTCGAATCAAAGCGCATGCTATTTAGCGCTGTGTACACAAAAAGTACGATCAACGTCCAAAGATAATTGTTGATGTGTGCCACGTCCGGTAAGAGAGCTTTCTTGTTACGAATTACTTGATCGTAAAGCAACCAACCCAAGCCAATTGAGGAAACCCAAAAGAATATTTCTCTCTTCCAGTTTAGCAACGAAGTCCGATCGAAGCTGACAACGTACAGAAATCGTCCAAAATAATAGTAGGCGATTACCAGCCATATCTGATGGACGTAATAATCCAAGCCCAACGCGTAGAGCGAGCTCGACGCGAGAATCACGAACACTATGGGACCTACAATTCGGTATAGAAGGTTAAATGCCGGCGCCCCATCTTCTTTCAGAAAGAGGCCTAGCGTGATATATCCGGATCCAGCCGCGTGCCGTCCCAGCCAGTTTAAAGTCAAGAATAGGAGAAGCGACAAAGCAACATGGACCGCAAACACGTCGAATGTCATACCTCCCCCAATTGTGCTTGGCAGCTAACAATGACTACCGCAGGTTGCCTACTCAATACGGCGGTCGCCGACCCAGTTGCTCGATCACCTAGAAAAGCGTTAAGCCTAAAGCAAGCAAAGTATCGATCAAAAACGAGAAATACCAACCATTTTGGAGATCGAATTCACTTGCTGCGGATCAGCGTGCCTACGCCCTGGTCGGTGAGAATTTCCAGCAGCAGCGCGTGCTCGACGCGGCCGTCGATGATATGCACGCTTTTCACCCCGTTGCGTGCCGCATCCAGCGCCGAGCTTATTTTAGGCAACATGCCGCCGGAGAGCGTGCCGTCGGCAAACAAGGCATCGACATCCTTGGCCGTCAGGCCGGTGATGAGCTTGCCTTCCTTGTCCAGTACGCCCGGGGTATTGGTAAGCAGCACCAGTTTTTCCGCCTTGAGGATTTCGGCGAGTTTGCCCGCGACCAGGTCGGCATTGATATTGAAGGATTCGCCATTCGCCCCCACTCCGATTGGCGCCACTACCGGGATGAAGCCGCCGGCTTCCAGCACCGAAATCACCTGCGGGTCGATAGAGGCGATTTCGCCCACCTGCCCGATGTCCAGCATCTGCTTCGGTTTGTCCTTGTCCGCCAACATCAGCTTTTTCGCACGGATGAATGCGCCGTCCTGGCCGGTGAGTCCCACCGCCTTGCCGCCGGCCTGATTGATCAGCGTGACGATATCCTTGTTCACCGAGCCGCCCAGCACCATCTCGACCACGTCCATGGTCTCGGCGTCGGTGACGCGCATGCCCTGCACGAACTCGCCTTTCTTGCCGATGCGGGTGAGCAGCGCCTCGATCTGCGGGCCGCCGCCGTGCACCACCACCGGGTTCATGCCTACCAGTTTCAGCAACACCACGTCGTGGGCGAAACTCTTCTGCAAAGCCGGATCGGTCATGGCATTGCCGCCGTACTTGACGACGATGGTCTTGCCGTGAAAACGCTTGATGTAAGGCAGCGCTTCGGCCAGGGTCTGGGCCTTGAGTGCGGGTAGCGCAGGCGTGGACATGAAGTTTGCCTTCAATGGCTAATGCAGGATGAACGAATTCTAACAGGCTGTTGAAAAACGTTTCCCTAACACGAAAGTGCGCTTCAGCATGACGCCCTCCCGGAGGGAAGCGTTTTTCAACAGCCCTGACTTGGGGGATTTACGCCCCGAAGGAAGTCCCCTTGGGGGAAAAGGGGGCGTCGCCCCCTTTTTCAACACCCTCCTAACGCCACTGGAACGAGAAAAGGCGGCACCAGGCCGCCTTTTCTCGATACTGCTGTTGCAGCTTACTGTATCGTCAGCTGGCGCCCGGCCACGTCCGCCTTCTTCGGCAGGGTCAGCTCGAGTACGCCGTCTGCGTATTTCGCATTTGCTGCCGACTGGTCGATGTCCGTGCCCAGACGGAAGGCACGTGACACCTTGCCGTAGTAACGCTCGCGGTGCAATACGCGCTCGCCTTCTTTGACTTCTTTTTCGGCGCGTGCCTCGGCGCTGATGGACACCTGGTCGCCATCGATGTTGACCTGGATGTCCTCTTTCTTCACGCCGGGAATCTCGGCATGCACCACGTAGGCGCCGTCCTTTTCACTCACATCTATTTTGATCCGCCCTGCGGCCAGACTCTGTCCCGCCTGTCCTTCATAAGCCAAGGGGCGCACGAAAAAACCTTTCAGCAGATCGTCGAACACGTCCCCAAAGGGGTCGTAACGCGAAATATTTGCCATGGTCATGCTCCTTCCAAAATTGTCGGTTGGCGGTCTATCGACCGGTAAACTCAATATGGGGGGAGCGCTAACGGTTTCAAGAGGCTATTTTTTTGCGGCAGCGCCCAGTTCGCGCACCTGCGCCTGAATTTCTATGGTCTTGAAAGTCTTGTCCTTGGCCTCGAAGCGCAGCTTGATCGGCACGGCCACGCCTTTTTTCAGCGGTTGTTTCAGATCCATCAGCATGACGTGATAGCCCCCGGGTTTCAGGTCGACCGCTTTGCCCGCCGGCAGGTCCAACCTGGAGATGGCGCGCATCTGCATGACGTCGTTTTCCATTTTCATCTCATGGATCTGCACCGAACCCGCGACCGGGCTTTCCACCGCGACCAGGGTGGCCGACTCGCTGGCAGTGAGCTGCATGAAGGCACCGGTCGCCTTCTGCCCGCGCACCGTGCCACGCACCCAGGGTTCCCGGATGGTCACCTCCTGCGCGTGCACCACGCTGGTAGGGAGCCCGCCGCCCAGCACCAGGCCTATGGAACCGAACAGCACGGCCCGTGTGGAATGTTTCATGTTTGTCTCCATGGAAGGTTTTACAGAACGTAGCGAGCCAGGTCTTCGGATTGCGCCAGCTCTTTCAGCCGCGCGTCTACGTAGAGGGCGTCTATGGTGATCATTTCGGCATCACGCTTGCCGGCATCGAAAGAAATTTCCTCCAACAACTTTTCCATCACGGTGTACAGGCGGCGCGCGCCGATGTTTTCGGTCTTTTCGTTGACCGCAAAAGCGATCTCCGCGAGTCGCTTGACGCCGTCAGCCTGGAACTGCAGCGTCACGCCCTCGGTCTCGAGCAGCGCCTGATACTGGCGCGTAAGGCAGGCATCGGTCTGAGTGAGGATGCGCTCGAAATCTGCGGCCGAGAGCGAATCGAGCTCCACGCGTATCGGCAGCCGTCCCTGCAACTCCGGGATGAGATCGGAGGGTTTGGCCAGGTGGAAAGCGCCGCTGGCGATGAACAGGATGTGGTCGGTCTTGACCATGCCATACTTGGTGCTCACCGTAGTGCCTTCCACCAGGGGCAGCAAATCGCGCTGCACCCCCTGGCGCGACACGTCCGCGCCGGACGTCTCGGAACGGTTCGCAATTTTGTCGATCTCGTCGATGAAAACTATGCCGTTCTGCTCGGCGTTGGCAAGCGCGCCGGTCTTGAGATCCTCGTCGTTGATCATGCGCGCCGCTTCTTCGTCGGCACTGAGCTTCAAGGCCTCGCGGATTTTCAGTTTGCGTGTCTTCTTGCGGCTGCCGGACAGATTCTGGAACATGCCCTGAATCTGCGAGGTCAGCTCTTCCATCCCGGGCGGGGCGAAAATTTCCATTTGCGCAGGGGCTGCGGACAATTCCATTTCGATTTCCTTGTCGTCGAGCTCGCCTTCGCGCAATTTCTTCCTGAACTTCTGCCGCGTCGCCGAGGTTTCGCCGCTGTCGGCATCCTGCCGCTCGAATCCGACCGTCGCGCGGGCGGGCGGCAGCAGCGCATCGAGTATGCGTTCTTCGGCCGCGTCCTCTGCGCGGGTGCGCACCTTGCGCACCGCCTGCTCGCGTGTCTGCTTGACGCTGATCTCGACCAGATCGCGCACGATGGTGTCGACGTCGCGGC
>CAKKSJ010000241.1 GCA_919902965.1 Burkholderiales bacterium | reverse complement strand
ATCGCGCGCAATCGCTTGCGCCGAATCCCTCCGGTCTCGTCCCGGCACGGTAGAATCCACGCATGCACGCCAGGCTCATCGCGGTCGAAGCCGACATCACCACCCTGCCGGTGGATGCAATAGTCAATGCCGCCAACAACACACTGCTCGGCGGCGGCGGCGTGGACGGCGCGATCCACCGCGCCGCCGGTCCCGAACTTCTCGCCGAATGCCGCACGCTGGGGGGCTGCGCGACCGGACAGGCCAAGATTACGCGCGGCTACCGCCTGCCCGCCAGCTATGTGATCCACACCGTTGGGCCGGTATGGCAGGGTGGCAGGCAGGGCGAGGCCGAACTGCTTGCATCCTGCTACCGTGAAAGCCTGGCGCTGGCGCTCGCGCACGGCGCAGGCCGGATCGCATTCCCTGCGATCAGCTGCGGTGTCTACGGCTATCCCTTGCCGCAGGCGACGCGCATTGCGCTGCGCGAATGCGCGCGCTTCGCAGCCGACGAGACGGAAATCGAGCAAATCGTGTTCGCCTGCTTTAGCGCCGCAATGCTGGCACTGTACCGCGCGGAACTCGCCGGAACCCTGGCGTGACGCACTTCGTTCCAGCCGTAGACGCCGGCCCGCCAGCGCGCGCTTCACCTTTGGCGCGCTACCTGCTGCTCGCTTATGTACTTCTGGTGATCTACGCCAGTCTGCACCCCTTCTCCGGCTGGCGCGATCAGGGTGTGGACGCGCTCGCATACCTTGGCGGCGGCCTGCCGCGTTACATCACGGCGTTCGATCTGCTGACCAATTTCGCCGCCTATCTGCCTCTGGGTTTTTTCGCGCTGCTGGCGCTGCATCCGCGTCTGCGCGGCGCGTTCGCGCTGACGGCGGCCGGCCTCGCGGGCTGCCTGTTGAGCTTTGCGCTGGAAGCACTGCAGACCTACCTGCCGAGCCGCATTCCGTCCAACCTCGATCTTGCCACCAACGGCCTGGGCGCTTTTGCCGGCGCCGGACTCGCGCTCGGCTTCGGCGTGGACCTGCTCGGCAGCAGCCGGATACACACGCTGCGCGATCGTTGGTTTCTCCCCGGCCACCAGTACGACCTCGGACTGGTGATGCTGGGACTGTGGCTGTTCACCCAGCTCAATCCGGGGATCCTGCTCTTCGGCAACGGTGACCTGCGCGGCTTGCTGGGGCCAGCGCCGGCCATACTGCACCCTGCCGTGGTGTTTATCCAGGGTGAAGCCGCGGTCGCGGCCTGTAACCTGATTGCCGTCGGCCTGTTCGCCTCCTGCCTGACGCAGGACGAGCGAGCGCTGCGGCGCATGTTGCTGCTGCTGCTGGCGTTTGCGCTGGCCTTGAAAACGATCGCGGTAGGCGAATTGTTCAAGGCGCAACAGGTGTTCGCATGGCTGACACCCGGTGCACTACTCGGCCTCGGCGCAGGCAGCCTGATGCTGATGCTGGCACTGGCGCTGCCGCGCGCTGCGCGCCGCGCGCTCGCGGGCCTGCTGCTGATGGCCGCGACGGTGCTGGTCAACCTGACGCCGGAGAATCCCTATTTTGCCAACGCCCTGCAGCAATGGCCGCAGGGTTACTTTCTCAACTTCAACGGGGTGACACGCCTGGTGTCGCTCGCCTGGCCGTTCGCCGCACTGTTTTATCTGATGCTGCTCGCACCGCGCCCGCCCGGAGAAAACCGTCACCACTCTGGCGAGCTATAATTCCGCGATCATTTCGCTGACCGGCGCAATGCAAGCGAGTTGTCCTTTCTTAGAGTGCCTGCCCCATGAGCTATTACGCGCACCACGTCTTTTTCTGCTGCAACCAGCGCGACGGCGGACGCGTGTGCTGCAATGACAAGGGCGCCAGTTCGCTGCGCGACTACGCCAAGCAGCGCGTGAAGGAACTCGGCCTAGACGGAAAAGACAAGGTGCGCATCAACCAGGCAGGCTGCCTGGACCGCTGCGAAGAAGGCCCCTGCATTGTCGTGTATCCGGAAGGGACCTGGTACACCTATGTCGACGAACAGGACATCGACGAAATCGTCGAGGAACATCTGCAGCACGGGCGTGTGGTCGAGCGCCTGAAAATATGACGCGAGCGGTGAAGGAGCGCCTGCTGCTCGATGGTGTTGCGGGCAAGATCGAATGCGTAGTCGAGCTTCCCGCCGGCAGCAGCGACGCGCCTCACGGCGCCCCCCGGGGGGTGGCGCTGATCGCGCACCCGCACCCGCTGTTCGGCGGCAGCCTGGACAACAAGGTGGCGCAGACGCTCGCCAGGACTTTCGTCGAACTCGGCTACGTTGCGCTGCGGCCGAATTTCCGCGGCGTAGGCGCAAGCGGGGGTGAGCATGACGAAGGCCGCGGCGAAGCCGATGACCTGCTCGCGATCCTGGATTACGCGCATGCGCGCTTTCACGCGGGGCCGCCCGTGCTGGCGGGCTTTTCCTTCGGCGCCTACGTGCAGACCCTGGTGGCGCGCCAGGCAAAGCCGCAGCGCATGGCGCTGGTGGGCGTGGCGGCGGGTTTTGTCAGCGGCGGGCGCAGTTACACGTCCGAACCGGTGCCCGCGGACAGCGTGGTGATCCACGGCGAACTGGACGAGACCGTGCCGCTTGCCAATGTGCTCGCCTGGGCGCGGCCTCAGGAGTTGCCGGTGATCGTGGTGCCCGGCGCGGATCATTTTTTTCACCGGCGGCTGCATCTCATCAAGAGCATCATCAAAGGCGCCTGGCGGGATTAAACGACTGGCTGCAATGACGATCACTGCCGAATCCATCCATGCCGCGGCCGCCATACTCGCTGGCCAGGTATTCGACACGCCCTGTCTGTACTCGCGCACGCTCTCCGAGATCACCGGCGCCGAGGTCTATCTCAAGTTCGAGAACCTGCAGTTCACCGCCTCGTTCAAGGAACGCGGCGCAC
>CAKKSJ010000240.1 GCA_919902965.1 Burkholderiales bacterium | reverse complement strand
GTATGCATTGCTTCTCCTCTGTGGGTTAAATCAGACATTAGTCCAGCATTCTAAGTCAGAACACGATCACGCCGCGCGCATTCCGCCCGGCCTCCAGATCCGCAAATGCCTGCGGCGCCTCGTCGATCCTGTAGGTGCGGGTGATCAGTTCATCCAGCTTGAGCTTCTTCGCCTGGTAAAGCGCGATCAGCCGCGGGAAATCCTCGCGCGGGCGCGCCGAGCCGTAGTAGCTGCCGGTGAGGGTCTTTTCCTCGAAGGTGATCGAAGCGGTTTTGATTGAGGTGTTGTCCTCAGCGCGCGCCACGCCCACCACCAAAGCAGTGCCGCCCTTGCGCACGGCGCGGAACGCCTGTTCCACCATTTTCCCCAGGCCTATGCACTCGAAGGCATAATCGGCGCCGCCCCCGGTGAGCTTTTTCACCGCCTTGACCAGGTTCTCTTCCTTGCCTGCATTGATCGCATGCGTGGCGCCGAACTGTTTCGCCAGCTCCAGTTTGTGCTCGGCCATGTCCACCGCGATGATCATGCCGGCGCCGGCGATGGCGCAGCCCTGGATCACGTTCAGGCCCACGCCGCCCGCGCCGATCACCAGCACGCTGGCGCCCGGCTCCACTTTGGCGGTATTGAACACCGCACCCACCCCGGTCATCACGCCGCAACTGACCAGCGCCGCCTGCGGCAGCGGCATGCCGGGCGCAATTTTCACCACGTTGTTCACATGCAGCGTTGCGTATTCGGCCATCACGCCGCAGGCGGAAAAAATATTCAGCGGCTTGCCCGCGGCGTCGCGCGTGCGCAGGCTGCCGTCGGGCAGCGCGATGATCGCCTTGGCACCTACGTCACACAGATGCGGGCGGCCGGTAACGCAGTAGCGGCATTTTCCGCACATGTTGACAAAGGAGCTGATTACCGTGTCGCCGACGGCGAACTCGGTCACGCCTGCCCCGACTTCGGCCACGGTGCCCGCACCTTCATGGCCCAGGATCAGCGGCAAGGGCATGCCGATGGTGCCGTTGACGGCCGACAGGTCGCTATGGCAAACGCCGCATGCGCCCAGCTTGACCATTACCTCGTCGCGCTGCGGCGAATCGACTTCGATCGCTTCCACCACCACCGGCACGTTGTTCTGGCGGCAGATGACGGCTTTTGCCTTGCGTCCCATGCTGAGCCTCCGTTGCGGTTTCCAATCGCAAGCATTATGCAGCCGCGCTGCCGGAATCGCCAGACCACCCGGCGCGGAGCTCGGCTTCCCGGGCGCACCGGTATGGCTGTTTAGCGCATAATCCGGCACAATAGCGCAGCGCGCACTGCCAGCCAGCGAGCGCCGAGACTGGAAAACTTCCCACCAAATGAGGAGATATCAATGCAACGTCGTTCCTTTCTTAAGAAAGCCGGCCTCGGTTTGGCCGCAGGCGCAGTCGCCGCGCCGGCCATAGTCAAAGCACAATCGCCCAATGTTTCCTGGCGCATGACCGGAAGCTGGCCCAAGAGCCTCGAAACCCTCTACGGCGGAATGGAGGAAATCTCCAAGCGGGTAGCGGACGCGACAGGTGGCAAATTCGTCATCAAGGTGTTTGCGGCCGGCGAAATCGTAGGCGGGCTGCAGGTACTGGACGCGGTACAGAACGGCACCGTTGAATGCGGGCATACCGCGACTTATTACAACTTCGGCAAAGATCCCACGTTTGCGCTTTCCTGCGCAGTTCCGTTCGGCATGAACCAGCGCGGCCAGAACGCATGGATGTATCACGGCGGCGGCCTGGAGCTGATGCGCGAGTTCTACAGGGAATACAACTGCATCCAGTTTCCCTCCGGCAATACCGGCACGCAGATGGGCGGCTGGTTCCGCAAGGAGGTCAAGACTGTCGCCGACCTGAAAGGCCTGAAGTTCCGCATGGGCGGCTATGCCGGCAAGGTGCTGACCAAGCTGGGCGTGGTGCCGCAGATGATTGCCGGCGGCGACATCTATCCCTCGCTGGAAAAAGGCACGATCGACGCAGCGGAGTGGGTCGGCCCCTATGACGACGAGAAGCTCGGCTTCTACAAGGTGGCGAAGTTCTACTACTATCCGGGCTGGTGGGAAGCGGGTCCCGAGCTTGACCTGCTGGTGAACATCAAGGCCTGGGAAGCCCTGCCCAAGGAATACCAGGCGATCCTCGAATCGGTCTGCGCCGCAGCGAACATCTCGATGATGGCCAAGTACGACGCGCTCAACCCGCCAGCGCTGAAGCGGCTGATAGCCAACGGCGTCCAGCTGCGGCCGTTCTCGAACGAAATCATGGCAGCCTGCTGGAAGGCCGCTAACGAGGTTTACGAGGAAACCCGGGCCACGAACCCGAAGTTCAAGAAGGTCTACGATGCCATGGTGAAGTTCCGCACCGACCATGTGCAGTGGTTCTCCATCGCCGAGAACCGCATGGATAACTTCATGGCAGCGACGGAGCGTATGTCCCAGCGCGCGCCGAAGAAGAAGTCGTGATGTGGAGGGACGGCGCCTGCGCCGGGCTCCGTCCCTGGCCTGTTCAGAAAAAACCCCGCCAGCGCGGGGTTTTTTTCGCCCGATTGAAACATCGGCGCACAGCGGCGAATTTCACTTGCAGATGCTCTAGTTCTGTTTCCCGCCGGGCGGTCTGTTTGCTGCGTCGCTCTTGACCGCGTCCTTCTCCTTCCTATCTGCGCCGACAGCGCCCTTCGTATCTGCGTTAGACGGGGCTGCGCCGGACGGGGCGGCGTCTTGCGCATCGGACGGCGGCTTAGCTTCGACATCGCTGCCCTGCGTGTTTTCAAGCGCGCTTTCCAAGTCGTCCTGACCTGTGGCGGCCGCCCCAAAACTCGCATCGGGCACCATGATTTCCAGTTTGTCAGTGTCTATCGGCGCCTTCTTCACCATGCCGCCACCGACGATATCCGGCACCGCAATTACCAGCCCGACCATCAGCACCTGGATCAGTACGAAGGGCACTGCGCCCCAGTAGATCTGCATGGTGGTCACTTTGGCAATCAGCTTGCCGCTGAGCCGGTCGACGTAATCCTTGGCCGGGGCCACGCTGCGCAGATAGAACAGGGAGAAGCCGAAAGGCGGATGCATGAACGAAGTCTGCATATTGATCGCCAGCAGCACGCCGAACCAGACGAGGTCGATGCCCAGCTTCTCCGCCACCGGTCCAAGCAGGGGGATGATGATGAACGCCAGCTCGAAAAAATCGAGGAAGAACGCCAGCACGAACACCAGGATGTTGACCACGATGAGGAAGCCGAGCTGGCCGCCGGGAAGCCCGAGCAGCAGGTGCTCCACCCAAATGTGGCCGTCCACGCCATAGAAGGTCAGGCTGAACACACGCGCGCCGACCAGGATGAACACGACGAAGGAGGTCAGCTTCGCCGTCGCATCCATCGCCTGGCGCAACAGCGGGAATGACAGGCGCCGGCGCGCCAGCGCCATGGCGAGCGCGCCGGTAGCGCCCATCGCTCCGCCCTCGGTGGGTGTCGCCACGCCGAGGAAGATCGTGCCCAGCACGAGAAAAATCAGCCCCAGCGGCGGGATCAGCACGAAAGTCACGCGCATCGCGATCTTGGACAGCAGGCCCAGCTTGAGCACATGGTTGACCACGGCGGCGAAAAACGCGACTGCGACGCCGACGGCGGTCGACACCACCAGCACTTCGTCCAGGGGCGCATCCGGCGGGTAGCGGTACTTGGAAAACGCCACCGAAACGACCACTGCAACAATCAGGAGCACGACCAGCGAGGGCACGCCGCTGCTGCCATCCGGCTCCGTAAAGGTGCGTGCCTGCCTGGGCAGGGCCGGCGCCCATGCGGGTTTGAACACAGCGACGCCCGCGACATAGGCGACGTACAGGCCGGTGAGCACCATCCCCGGCAGAAAGGCGCCGGCGTACATATCGCCCACGGATTTGCCCAGCTGGTCCGCCATGACGATCAGCACCAGAGAAGGCGGGATGATCTGCGCCAGCGTCCCGGACGCCGCGATTACGCCGCAAGCCAGGCGCCGGTCGTAGCCGTAGCGCAGCATGATGGGCAGCGAAATCAGCCCCATAGAAATCACCGAGGCGGCCACCACGCCGGTGGTCGCGGCAAGCAGCGCACCCACCAAAACCACCGCGAAAGCAAGGCCGCCGCGCATGGGGCCGAACAGTTGGCCGATGGTGTCGAGCAAGTCTTCGGCCATGCCGCTGCGCTCCAGCACCAGTCCCATGAAGGTGAAGAACGGCACCGCGAGCAAGGTATCGTTGGACATCACCGCCCAGATGCGCTGCGGCAGCGCCTGAAACAGCGAAGGATGCAGCAATCCCAGTTCGACGCCGATGAGGCCGAACAGGACGCCGTTGGCAGCCAGCGCGAAAGCGACCGGATAGCCGAGCAGCAGAAAGACCACCAGTGCCCCGAACATCAGCGGCGCCATGTTGTTCGTCAATAGTTCGGTCATGCGGTTTCACCCCGCTCTTTGCGCAGCGCCTCGGCCAGCTGTTCTTCCAGGCTCGGGCCTTCGTCCTTGTCGGCCGGGTCCGCAATCAAGCCGCGCAGAAAAGCGATGCGCTTGATCAGCTCCGAGAACCCCTGCAGGATCAGCAGAAAGAATCCGACCGGGAGCATCAGACGTGCCGGCCACACGGTGAGGCCGCCGGCGTTGCTCGAAACCTCGTTTAGTTCCCAGGCCTGCACAAACACCGGCCAGGACATCCACATGATGGCGATCGCCATCGGCAGCAGGAAGAACAGCGTCCCAAGAATGTCGATCCAGGCGCGCCCGCGCTTGGACAGGTGCGAACTGATTACGTCGATGCGCACGTGCTGATTGTGCAGCAGCGTATAACCCGCGCAAAACAGAAACACCGCGGAAAACAGGTACCACTGGATTTCTAGCCAGGCGTTCGAGCTTCTGTCGAAGGCGTAGCGCATGGTCGCATTGCCGGCGCTGACCAGCACCGCCACCAGGATCAGCCAATAGCTCAGGTGCCCGACGCGTTCGTTTAGCCAGTCGATGAGACCGGATATGCGGAGAAGCATTTTCACTGGATCCCCCTCAAGAAGCTGCTTGTGAATGCGAGGCATGCCCCGCATTCTTCTGAAAATCCGTCGCCCAAAACAATCAGGCGCCCTTGTGCTGGAACAGGAACATCAAGACGCAGGCGCATTGCCTCGGTGTCCGGGCCTTCCGCGTCGCGGCCGGTGGATTATAGGGGATTTTTCCCCGTTGCCAATAGGGGAATACCCCGATCGCATCAGCGCTCGCCGCAGCCGAACCCCGAGGATTTCAGCTGCATCGGCTCAGTTGCCGGCGATGGTCATGCGCTCGATCAGGATGGAACCGCAGCGGCGCGAACCGCGCGTCAGTTCGTCCTTGCCTACCGCGGCGATGCCTTTGAACATATCGCGCAGATTGCCGGCAATGGTGATTTCCTCCACCGGATAGCGGATTTCCCCGCCTTCTACCCAGTAGCCGGCTGCACCGCGCGAATAGTCGCCGGTAACCATATTGATCCCCTGCCCCATCAGGTCGGTGACCAGCAGGCCGCGGCCCATTTCTTTCAGCAGGCCGGGCAGATCGAGATCGCCGCTCTTTAATATCAGGTTATGGCTGCCGCCGGCGTTTCCCGTACTTTTCATACCGAGCTTGCGCGCCGAATAAGTCCCGAGAAAATAGCCTTGCAACATGCCGTCCTTCACCACCTCGCGCGTACGCGTCGCGACGCCGTCGTCATCGAAGTAGCAACTTGCCAGGCCTTTTTTCAGGTGCGGTTGCTCGGTCAACTGCACCAGCGGCGAAAACACCTGCTTGCCCAGGCTGTCGAGCAGAAACGAGGTCTTGCGGTAAAGGCTGCCGCCGCTCACCGCGCTGACAAAACTTGCCAGCAGTCCGCCGGCCACGGGCGCCTCGAACAGCACCGGCACTTTCATGGTCTTGAGCTTGCGGCTGCGCAAACGCGCCAGAGCACGCTGCCCGGCATAGCGCCCGAGCGCCTCGCCTGCTGGCAGATCGCGCGCGGCGCGCGCCTCGGCATACCAGTCGTCGCGCTGCATAGCCCCGTTCTGCCCGGCGATCACCGCGCAGGAGAGGTAGTGGCGCGTGGTCGGATAGCCCGCGGCAAAACCATTGGAATTGGCAACCACGAACTGGTGATGCTGGGTGGAGACACCCGCCCCTTCGGAATTGACGATGCGCGGGTCCAGAGCGAAGGCCGCGGCCTCGCAGGCGCGCGCGCGTTCTATCGCCTCTTCGATGGGCAGGTCCCAGGGGTGGAACAGATCGAGGTCGTGGATTTCGCGCGCCATCAGTTCTGCTTCGGCCAGACCGGCGCAGTCGTCATTCGCGGTAAATCGCGCGATGCTCACCGCTGCCGCCACGCTATCTGTAAGCGCCTTGGGCGAGAAATCCGAAGTGCTGGCGAAGCCCTTGCGCTGCCCCAGATAGGCGGTTACGCCTATGCTCTTGTCGCGATTGTACTCAATGGTCTCGACTTCGCCCTTGCGCACTACCGCCGTCTGCCCATAGCCTTCGGACACGTCGGCTTCACAGTCGCTTGCGCCCTGCGCGGCCGCCTGGCGCAACAGCTCCAGTGCGATTTGCTTGAGCGTGTCGAGCGGATAGGTAAAACGTGCGGTCGTCCTCGTGCTTTTTGTCATTGAGTTGGCGTGTATTCCGCGAGACGAAGTTTAAGAGGGGGCCAGAGCGCGAAGCACCTTATGCCCAAGCCAAAAACCATTATCATAGCAGGTCGAACCTTCCACACCCGGCCCCATGCAAGACGAACCGACCAGCAAAACGCGCAGGAAAAAAGACATGCTGGCCCTGCAAGACCTGGGCGCGGAGTTGGTGGCGCTGAACGAACAGCAGCTTGAGACCATGCGCCTGCCCGAAACCCTGCTCGCCGCCGTGCAGGAAGCCAGGCGTCTCAGCAAGCACGAAGCGAAGCGGCGACAGATGCAATACATAGGCCGCCTGATGCGCGACATCGACGCCGCGCCGATACGCGACAGGCTGGAGGAATGGAAAGGACAGGGGCGCGAGCACACTGCGCAGCTGCATACACTGGAGCGCTGGCGCGACGAGCTGATGGCCGGAGATCCAGCACTGGCGCGCTTCTTGGGCGAATACCCGGGTGCGGACAGCCAGCAACTGCGCACCCTGATCCGCAACGCGCGGCGCGAACAAGCCGCCGCGCTGCCGCCCAGGAGTTTCCGCGAACTGTTCCGGGTACTGCGCGAAATGACTACCAAGGAGCCGGCAGCCGATGGCTGAATCTATGCAAAACGACAGCGACACACTTCTGATCGGCCTGATTTCCATCAGCGACCGTGCCTCGGCCGGTGTCTACCGGGACGAGGGCATACCTGCGCTGCAGGACTGGTTCGGCAAAGCCATCGCCGGCCCGACCTGGCGCGTGGAAACACGCCTGATCCCGGACGAGCAGCCTCTGATCGAAACAGCGATCATTGAACTCGTCGATCATGCAGGCTGCCATCTCGTGCTCACGACCGGCGGCACCGGCCCGGCAAAGCGCGATGTCACACCAGAGGCCACGCTCGCGGTCGCACACAAACTCATGCCCGGCTTCGGCGAACAAATGCGCAGGATCAGCCTGGAGTTCGTCCCCACCGCCATCCTGTCGCGCCAGGTCGCAGTAATCCGCTACCGCAGCGCCGCCGGCGTTCCCGCCGGCGGCTGCCTCATTATCAATCTGCCGGGGCAGCCCAAATCGATCCGGGAAACACTGGAAGGTCTCAAGGACAAGGACGGCAAACAACTGGTAGCGGGCATATTCGCCGCCGTGCCCTATTGCATCGACCTCATCGGCGGACCGTACATCGAAACACACGCAGAGGTGATCAAGGCCTTCCGCCCCAAATCCGCGCTGCGCCCGAAAAAGGATCAGGCGCCTTGAACGCAACAGCGCTGGAAAGCATAGATGTCGAGACTGCGCCCCATCCCCGCGCCAGTATCATCTGGATGCACGGCCTCGGCGCCGATGGCAATGACTTCGTGCCCCTGGTGGACGAAATCGAACTGCCCCTGGCGGTGCGCTATATTTTTCCGCATGCGCCGATGATGCCGGTGAGCATCAACGGCGGCTATGTCATGCGCGCCTGGTACGACATCAGCGATGCCGCCATCCGGCGCGAAGACGAGGCTGGCGTGCGCGCATCGCAACGAAGCGTGGAAGCCCTGCTCGCGGGCGAGAAAGCGCGCGGCATCGCTGCGGACAAAATCGTGTTAGCCGGCTTCTCCCAGGGCGGCGCGATCGCGCTGCAGGCGGGTCTACGCCATGGTGAACGACTTGCCGGCGTGATGGCGCTCTCGACTTACCTGCCGATCGCCGACAAACTCGCGGCCGAGGCGCATCCGGCCAATCGCGACGTGCCGCTATTCATGGCGCATGGCACGCACGACCCGATGATTCCCATCGCGCGCGCGCAGGAGTCGCGCGATCTGCTGCTGCGCCAGGCTTATGCACCCGAATGGCATGAATACCGCATGGAGCACTCCGTGTGCCCGCAGGAAATCGCCGACATCGGCGTCTGGCTCAGGCGCGTGCTGGGCTGACATCGGACCAGTATCTGCGAGGATTTCTTTCCCTCCCGGCGGCTCGCGCACCAGCCAAAAAAAACCGCCCCCGAAAGGGCGGTCTTGTTAAACGCCGCCGGGCTAGGCGTGCGGCCTGCAGTTGACTCCAGGCTGCTGCCCCGACTGCAATTCGGTACATAGCGGCAAACTGGTGCTACCACTAGGCGCTTGACCGGCTGCGGCTGCGGCTGCGGCTGCGGCTGCGGCGGCGGCCTCCTGCTGCTGTGTTGCGGCTGCGGCTGCGGTATCCGCGCTGGTTTTTTCCGCGCCCTCGCTGAATACCGGACCAGCGCCTACGGTCAGCGTAAGGCCGGCAGGCGGCGCCGTCGTCAAATCCGGCTGCTTGGTCAAAAAATACTCGCCAAGCGTAACGCCTACGGAATTCGGGTTGAGCGAGCCGACAGGGTTCGCATTCAACGCGGCGCCGATCGCGTCGATCCATGCCTGCAAATTGGTGCTGGCCAGATAAGCTTTTTCGGTGGCGCGATTGATGACCATGCCGACAATCTGGCCGCCGAGGAACAGATCATCCGGTTTGCTCGGCAGTTTCAGGTTCAGCTTGGCCGCGGCGCCCGCGACTTGCGTGGCTGTAGCCGCCATGGTCTCAGCATTCAGACCCAGAGCAGCAAAATCGACCTTGCTCGGATCACCGCCGGCGGCCGTGATGGCTGCCGCCATTTTCGCCGAATCGATTTTGCCGATCTCACCGGCAATCGACGTCGCGGCCGCGTTCATGAATCCTTCTTTCTGCAGATCCGCCAGATTGCCGGTCTTGGCCTGGGAAAGCAGCGAGGGCACGGACGCCATAATGACGTTACTCGCCTGCTTGACGGCATCGGCGATCTTGGCAGGATCGCCTCCGGCCGCGACGATCGCCGTCTGGATTCCAGATTCCTGCTGGACACGCACCGCTTCCAGGCCCTGGACCATCGCTTTCATCCTGTCATCGAGTTCGCTGGCGTTGAAACTCGTATCCTTGCGCAGGGCATCCATCTGGTCCGCCATCTGCTTGATCGCATCCTGGGCCATTTTCGCCTTGGCAATTTGGGTTGCGACAGAATTTCCGTCCGTGGTGCTCTTCAGCGCCAGCGCCAAGGCTTCAGCGGCTTTTGCGGGTGTCAGACCAGACGCGTTGGCGCTCGAAACGTTTGCGAAGACCGCATCGGCCACCGACTTCATCGCACTGGCCTTCGCCTGCATGCTCGCCATCTGCGCCTGCATGATGGCGGCACTCGCTGCGCTCATCCCCATCATCGCGGCAGAATCAATGGTGGTGTCGGTCAGCTTCGCCGTAGTGCTAGCAGCCATGGCTTTAATCAGATCTGCCGGCGTTTTCGCCGGGTCAGCCTTGATCGCGCTTGCGACCATTTCATTGATCAGGGTCGCAGCCTTGAACACGTCACCGTTGGTCATCGGGTTCTTGTACAAATCCGCCACCGCGACCCCGGTCACGCCGGCCACCGCAGCCTTCGCCGCGTCGATTTCAGTGGAACTGGGATTGGCTTTGGCGAGTTTTTCCGCAACCATGGTCGTGAGCGAGTCTATCGTAGGCGCGTTGACGCTGGCGCCGGAGGTCAAGGCCGCGCCCGCAGCCAGCCCCAGGTCGGCGGCAGAGAACACCGATTTCAGCGTCGTGCGCGTGGCCGCGTCATAGGCTTCGTCATCATCCGTACCAAATTTCAGATCGGGACCGGCCATCGTGCCTTTGCCCGACACCGCCATGGTGAACGGCGCCGCACAGGTGGTAGGAACGACGATGGAAACGCTGCCGTCCGCCGCGATGCCGCTGCCGCCGACGCTGCCGTCGGCACAGTTCAGCGTCACCGTTACGTCCTTGAGCGGCGAGTTCACCACAGGGGCCACCACGGTCGCCGTAGGCGTCGCCGTCACCGCCGGCACCACCTCACTGTCGCCGCCGCAGCCATAAAGAGCGAATGCCCCTGCCACTGCCATCGCTACCGGTGCCAAATGAAACTTGTATTCGCTTTTCATTGTCTGTCCCTTACTCAGTGGATTGAACAACTCGAAATCGCCATGCCGGCGACAAATCAGCGCAGGCTTGCAAGCGCATTGCGCGCACTTTGGGCCGACAGTTAAAAAATTCTAGGCAGCGACAGGACGTCGCCTGTTGACAATAATCAAGGAAACTTTCGCGAGGAAAACCGATCCGCTAAGTTAAGACTACGCGATGCTGCGGCCGGCCACCGCGCGCAGGCGCCGCAGCAAGGCCTGATCCTGGTTCAGTGTGTTCTTCTTGGCCGATTCCGACAGCAGCTTGGCGTAGCTCTGCGAGGCCATGCGATCGAGTTCCTGCGAGGAAACCAACAACAGCTGTTTGCGCTCGCCGCCGACCACGCCGCCCGATGTGGTCGTCTGACAGCCTGCTAGCGCTGCCGCAACGATCAAGCCAAGCGCGATTCCGAATTTACCCGGGGTCAAAGTTAATTTCCTGTCGTGAAACCGGCGCGGCCCGAACTCAACGCACCAGCTGATTGATCTCGATAATGGGCAGCAGGATGGCGAGCACGATCAGCAGCACCACGCCGCCCATCACCAGTATCATGACCGGCTCGAGCAGGGTCAGGAACACCGCCAGACGCCGCTCCAGCGACTGGGTTTCGAGCAGTGCGGCGCGCTGCAGCATTTGCTCCAGTTTGCCGCTCACCTCGCCGCTCGCGACCAGATGCACCATCAGCGGGGGAAATACTTTGGTCGCGCCGAGCGCACGCGCGAGGCTCTCGCCTTCGCGCACGCGTTGGATCGCGCCTTCGATGGCCTCGCGCATCACCGTGTTGGTCATGACGCGCGCGCCTGAATTGAGCGCGGACAAGAGCGGCACGCCGCCGCCCACCAGGATGGCAAGCGTGCTGGCAAAGCGCGAAGTATTGACACTGCGTATCAATGGTCCGAGCCAGGGCGTGCGCAGCAACAGCGCGTCCCAACTGCGCCGCGGCGCATCGCGGCGCAGCGCGAGGCGCAGCGCGACCACGGCGCCGATGACGGCGACCGTGATATAAGGCCAGGCCGCGCGCAGAAAGTCCGACAGCGCGATCAAGCCGCGCGTGAGCAGCGGCAGGCTCTGCCGCGATTGCTGAAACACCTGCACGATCTGCGGCACGACGAACACCAGCAGGCCGGTAACGATGCCCACTGCAACCAGGGAAACCAGAATGGGATAGAGCAGCGCGAGTCCGGTTTTCTGCTTCAAGGCCTGGCGCGCGTCGAGATAGTCGGCGAGATGCTGCAATACCGTAGGCAGTGCGCCGGATTCCTCGCCGCCGTGCACCAGCGCGCGATAGAAGTCGGGAAAACTCTTGTCGTAACTGCCCAGTGCACCCGCCAGGGACAGCCCGGCGGTAATTTCGGTTTTCACGCCGCCGAGCACTTCGCGCGTCATCGGCGCGCTGCTTTCCTCGATCAGCGCGCTGAGGGACTGCTCCATGGTCAGCCCGGACGCAAGCAAAGTCGCCAGCTGGCGGGTCACCAGACTCAGTTCGTCCGAGGAGATGCCGCGCGACCAGGGCTGCAGCGCGCGCTCGCGCGCGCGCACCAAATCGACCGCGGAAGGCAGCAGCCCCTGCGCGCGCAGCTGCGCCCGCGCCTGGCGCGGCGTATCGGCCTGCACCACGCCCGATACCGTGCGCCCGGCCGCGTCCAGCGCCTCGTAGCGGAATGCTTCCATTACTCTCGCGTCACGCGCACCACCTCTTCAAGGCTGATCGCGCCCTGAGCGGCCCAGCGCATGCCGTCGTCGCGCAACGAGCGCATGCCCTGCGCGAGCGCGTGCTCGCGTAGCACCTGCTCGGATGCACGATCGTGGACCAGCCGGCGCAGCGCATCGTCGACGCTGAGTAATTCGTAAATGCCGGTGCGGCCGCGATAACCGGAGTGGTTGCACGCGGGGCAGCCCTGTGCCGTGTAGAAGCTGCCCGCCTGCGGCGCGAAGCCCAGCGCCTGCAACTGCGTTCCGTCGGCGGAGTACGGCTTGCGGCATGCCAGGCAAAGGCGACGCACCAAGCGCTGCGCCACGACGCCTATCAGGCTGGTGGCGAGCAGAAACGGTTCCACGCCCATGTCGACCAGGCGGGTGACTGCGCTCACCGAATCGTTGGTGTGCAGCGTGGCGAACACCAGATGGCCGGTAAGGCTCGCCTGTACCGCGATTTGCGCGGTCTCCAGATCGCGGATCTCGCCTATCATCACGACGTCCGGGTCCTGGCGCAAAATGGTGCGCAGGGCGCGCGCGAAACTCATTTCGATGCGCGTGTTGATTTGCGTCTGGCTGATGCCGTCGAGGTCGTACTCGATCGGATCCTCCACTGTCATGATGTTGAGCGCTTTCGGATCCAGCCTGGAGAGCGAGGCATAGAGCGTGGTGGTCTTGCCCGATCCGGTCGGTCCGGTCACGAGCACAATGCCGTGCGGTTCGCGGATGAGCTTGTCCATGCAGGCGAGCGTCGCGTCGGCCATGCCGAGCTTGCTGAGGTCGAGTCTTCCGGCCTGCTTGTCGAGCAGGCGCAGCACCACGCGTTCGCCATGCCCGGTCGGAATCGTCGATACGCGCACGTCGATCGGTTTGCCCGCCACGCGCAGCGTGATACGCCCGTCCTGCGGCAGGCGCTTTTCCGCAATGTCGAGCTGCGCCATAATTTTGATACGCGAAACGATCGCCCCGTGCAGCGCGCGCGCCGGTTCGATCAAATCGCGCAGCGTGCCGTCGATGCGCAAGCGCACCACCGAGCGCGCCTCGAACGGTTCGATGTGGATGTCGGATGCCCCGTCGCGCAGCGCCTGCGTGAACAAGGCATTGATCAAGCGGATCAGCGGCGCGTCGTTCTGGCTCTCCAGAAGATCCTCGACCCTGGGGATGTCCTGCAGCAAGCGCGACAGATCGAGGTCCTGCGCGATGTCATCGGCAAGCGCGGCCGCGCCGGCGTCGGCCGCATTGTAGAGGGCCGAAATGAGTTCATCGAACTCCTCGGCGCCGATGCGCCGCGCCTGCAGCGGCACGCCCAGCGCGCGGCGCACTTCGGCGAGCGCGCCCGCCTGGGTGCCGCTGCGCACCGCCACCTGCGCCAGTCCGTCAGCCAGACCGGTGACGACGACACCTTTGGCCTTGGCAAAGGCGTAGGGAACGACCGGTTTGATCATCGCGTCGCGGCGGGTTTGTCCGCCGGCGCCGCGGGTGCGCTTTGGCGCGGCGCCAGGCTGGGCGTTCCGAAATCCGGAAGCGGGCTGGGCATGGGCGTGGCCTTCAGTTGCTCGCCGAGGATATAGTCGTAACGGTCGTTGCTGAGCGAATTGGCGCGCTCGGCGCTGCGCAGCAGCGTCGGCTTCAGGAACACCATCAGGTTGGTCTTGCTGCGCGTGCGCGTGTTGTACCTGAACAGGCCGCCCAACAGGGGAAGGTCGCCCAGCCCCGGTATTTTTTCCACACCGTCCTTGAACGAGTCCTCGATCAGGCCGCCGATGACAACGATCTGGCCGTCGTCGACCAGCACCGTCGAATCGACCGAACGTTTCTTGGTAATGATGCCCGAGGGGCCCGTTGAGTCCACGCTGGACACCTCCTGCGAGATTTGCAGACGCACCGCGCCGCCCTCGGAGATCTGCGGCTTGATCTTGAGCGTGAGGCCAACGTCCTTGCGCTCTATGGTCTGAAACGGCGTCGGCGTGGTCGCGGCCGCCGAAACGGCGTACTGGCCGGTGATGAATGGCACGTTCTGACCGATCACGATCTTTGCTTCCTCGTTGTCCAGGGTCAGCAGCGTCGGCGTCGACAGGATGTTCGCGTTGGAGTCGGCCTGGAGCGCGCGCACCAGCAGGCCGAGGTTCAGTATCTGCGCGCCGACGCCGGGGATCGTGATCGAGCCCTTCACCACGCCGACATTCAGGCCGTGCCCGACTCCGGCAGGATTCTGGGAAGTCGCGATAATGTTCTGGCCGGCGGTGCCGAAATTGGTGCCGCCGAATCCCTGCAAATTGTTCTGCCCCAGACCGGTCAGGTCCTGCCACTGGATACCGAACTCCGCCGCCTTGTCGGCGCTGACTTCGGCGATCAGCGCTTCGACGTATACCTGCGCCCGGCGCACGTCGAGTTTCTCGACCACGGCGCGCAGATTATTGTAGATCGCGTCGGGCGCGGTGATGATAATCGAGTTGGTGGCCGCGTCCGCCTGGATAATGCCGGGCTTGGACCCTGCGGCCTGCGCGGGTGCGCTCGCCTGCCCCAGGGGCGACGCGGGCGTGCTCGAACGCGCTTGTGCCGACGTCGATTCGCCACTGTAAATCGCACGCAGGATCTCAGCCAGTTTCACCGCTTCCGCGTTCTTCAGGTAGATCACGTGAATGTTGCCGCCGGCACTGGTGGGCGAATCGAGCATCGCCACCAGTTCGCGCACGCGCTTCAATTTCGCCGGATCGCCGGCACGGGCGAGCACGCTGTTCGAGCGCGCGTCCGGGGCAATGCTGAAGCGGCTGCTCGGGTCGGCCGCCTGTGCCGGTTCGGTGAGCAGGCTTTTGATGGTCTGCGCCACGTCGAGCGCGGACGCATACTGGAGTTTGATCATGACCGAATCGCCGTCGGTCAGCTGGTCGACCGATTCGATGATCTTTGCGATGCGCTGCAGGTTGCTCGCGTAGTCCGTCACCACCAGCGTGTTGTTGCCCGGATAGGCGGTGATGCTGTTGTTGGGGGTGATCAGCGGACGCAGCACCGGCAGCAACTGTGCCGCCGATTCGTGCTGCAGCCTGAATACCTGTGTTTGTATGGTATCCCCGCGGGAATACGCACGCTCCTGCGGCCCTGTCGTCGGGCTGCGGTGCATCTTGGCCTCGATCTCGGGAACGATCATGACCATGCCGCGCTCCTCTACTGCGGCAAAGCCCTGCAGGCGCATCGCCGACAGGAATACCTGGTAGACCAGGGACCTGGACATCGGCTTGGCGGAGACGATGTTAATCGTACCCTTGACGCGCGGGTCAAGAATGAAATTCTTGCCGGTGATTTCGCTCACCGCTTTCACCACGCCTTCGATGTCGGCGTTGACGAAGTTGAGCGTGACCACGTCCGGTCCGCTCGGGCGCACCGCTGCCTTTGGCGTGGATGGCTCGGCCGGGGCCGTGTCAGCAGACCACGCTAGACCGGCGCATGCGAGCACCGCCATCCCCGCGATTCCAGTTCGTACCCAGCAATGCTTCATAGATGATCCTCGGGAGCGCCCTCAGACTGCGATGGCGATATCATTTGAAAACCATAGATCCTAGGGTCTGTTTACATTCAGCACATGAGGGCGATGAATGTGGACAGACCCTATTCTTCTTTGCCGCCTCGCCGACCGGCCGCCTTGCCGGATCGCTGCGCGGCCGCTTGTGCGGCGGCGGATGCCGCGGCTTGCGAGGCGGACAATCGCGCGGCTTGCGCCGTAGCGGGCGCAGATCCTGTTCTGTGCGGCCAGGCCAGCGTCTCGCGCACCCCGCTACGCTCCAGGATGACGTGATCCGCAAGAACCTCGGCCAGCCGGATACCCGGGGCGATGTCTTCGCCCTCATGCACCGCCAGAATCTGCTTCGCCTCCAGTTGCACCACCGCGTAGCCGCGCCGGCCGGCGGTCGCGGCTACCACGCCCAATAGTTTGATCGCAATCCCTGTCGGTGCGGCAGCCGCCTGTTTGCGCGGCACCGTGCCGAATAGCGCGCCGGCGGCAGCCACGCTCCCGCTTTGCGCCGCAGGCTCCAGTCTCGGCTCGACGGGCGGCGCAAACCACGCCCAGGTCCAGTACGCGAGCACGGCACCCAGCAGCGCCACCGCGGCCAAAGTCAGAAAGGCTACGAGGATCGACTGCGCGAGAGCGGACTTAGCGAAAGATAGCGCCTGCATTCTTGGTCAATTACCATTTGCGCGCTGAAAACAGTGTGGGCCGGGCGCAGTAATCGGCCGGATGCATGGTTTGAAGCATTATATAATGGAAGCCGCCGCTTCCGAGACGCGGAAGCAGCAATTTCTGACAGGGACTATTCGGCGATGCTGATCGGGGTACGCGGGCAACGTGGTTTTACTTTGCTCGAAGTAATGGTAGTCGTCGTCATTCTCGGCATACTCGCCGCCCTGGTGGTGCCCAAGATCATCAGCCGCCCGGACGAGGCGCGGGTTATTGCCGCGAAGCAGGACATCGCGAGCCTGATGCAGGCGCTCAAGCTCTACCGCCTCGACAATCAGCGCTATCCGACGACGGAACAGGGATTGCAGTCCTTGCTCGTCAAACCGGCCGCTACACCGATCCCGCTCAACTGGAAACAAGGCGGCTACATCGAGCGTCTGCCCAAAGACCCTTGGGGTGGTCCTTATCAGTATCTGAATCCCGGCGTGCAGGGGGAAATCGACGTTTTCAGCTACGGCGCCGATGGCGCGCCCGGCGGCGAGGGCAACGACGCTGATATCGGCTCCTGGAATCTCTAGTTGTGAAAGGTGTGACACGCTCGGGCGCGAAGCGGGGCTTCACGCTGATCGAAATGCTGGTGGTGCTGATGATCATGGGTCTGTTTGTCGGACTCGTCAGCACCATCACGCGGCCTGACGATCGCGCCGTACTGCGGCTGGAAGCCGAGCGCCTGTCGCAACTCCTGGAGTTCGCCGCCACGGAAGCGCGACTCACCGGAAAACCCATCGCCTGGACCGCCGACGAATCGGGCTACCGTTTTTGGCGCGGCGGCGATGACGGATCCTGGATCGAAATCCGCGACAGCGAGTTGCTGCGCGCACGAACCCTGCCGCAAGGCGTGGCGGTATCCGGTTTTCGCGTCGAAAATATGCGCCCGCAGGGCAGTATGCGCCTGGAATTCACCCCGCAGGGCTCGTCGCTGGCCTTCACCATCGCGATGTCGATCGGCGCGGAGCGCTACGCGGTCACCGGATCTCCGGTCGGGGACCTGCGCGTGGTACCCGGGGAGGGGACAAACAATGGCGCGGCGGCCCGGGGCTAGGCGCAAAGGCTTTACGCTGGTCGAAGTGCTGGTCGCACTGGCGATCGTTTCGATCGCGCTGCTGTCGGCGCTGCGTGCGGCCGGCCAGGGCACGAACAACGTGGGCGAGCTGCGCTCGCGTCTGCTCGCCGGTTGGGTCGCGGAAAACCTGCTGGCCGAGCATCGCGCCCGTGCGGATTGGCTGCCGCTGGGCATACATCGCGGCACGACGCGCGAGGGCGGCCTTGAATTCGCCTGGCGCGAGGAAGTCATCGCCACACCGAACGGCGCATTCCGCCGCATCGAAGTGCGGGTTTTCGCGAGCGCCGGGGAAGCGCATTCGCTGGCGCACCTTGCCGGATTCATCGTCAATGCGCCGGGCCCGCGCCGATGAAGCGAACGCGCGGTTTCACCCTGATCGAAGTCATGACCGCGCTGCTGGTGCTGTCGCTGCTCGCGCTGATGTCCTACCGCGGCCTCGGCGCAGTGCTCGACGCGCGCGAGCACGTTAAACAGGAGACCGACAAGTGGCGGCAGGTCGCGGCGTTTTTCGCACGCTTCGAGCGCGATGTCGAACTTGCCGCGCCGCGCCCGGTGCGCACGGCGGGCGGTCCCGCGCCGGCATGGCAGGGCATGCCGGCGGCGAGCGCGGCGGCGCGCCTGGAATTCAGCCGCTTCGCCTCGACCGAGGGCATAGACGCGGCGCGCCGGATCGGCTACCGCCTGAACGAAAAGAACGAGATCGAGTTGTGGCTGTGGCCGGGGCTGGATGTCGCGCCCGACAGGCTGCCCGAGCGCTATCCGGTTCTGAGCGGCGTAAAAACCTTCGAACTGCAGTATCTCGATGCCTCGCTCGCCTGGGTCAATGCGTGGCCGGTCTTGCCCACCGACCTGCCCATTCCCCGCGCCGTGCGCCTGCGCGTGGTGCTCGCCTCGAACGAGGAAATCGTGCGTATCTTCGTGCTGCGCACATGAGAACTCGACAGTGCGGAGTCGCCATTGTGCTCGCCATGGGCGTGGTCGCCCTGGCCGCGATGGCGGCCGCGGCAATCATGGTTTCGCAAAGCACCTGGGCAAGGCAGGTCGAACTGACCACCGACCACATCCAGGCGCGGGCCGTGCTTCTGGCCGGCGCCGACTGGGCCCGTGCCCTGCTTGCCGACGACCGCCGCTTGAGCAGCGTCGATCATCTGGGCGAACCCTGGGCGCTGAAGTTACCGCCTTTGCCGGTTGAAAACGGCGAACTCGTCGGCCGCATCGAGGATCAGCAAGGCGCATTCAATCTCAATAACCTGGTAAGCGAGGGCAAGATCAATGTGGCGCAGCTGGCGCATTTTCGCAAACTGCTGGCGACGCTGGGTCTGCCCGACGAACTCGCCGACGCGCTGGCGGACTGGATCGACCGCGATAGCGAGCCGCAGCCGCGGGACGGAGCCGAGGACGCCTACTATCTTGCCCTGGATCCGCCTTATCTCACCGCCAACCAGCCGCTGATCGACGTGGCCGAACTCGCGCTGGTACGCGGATTCGACGATAACGTGCGCACGCGCCTGCGCCCTTACCTGGCAGCGCTGCCCGGATTCACGGCGATCAATGTGAACACCGCCTCGGCTGAAGTTATGTCCGCGGTGATTGAGGGACTGGACCTGGGCGGCGCCCAGCTGCTGGTCGCGCAGCGCGACCGGGTCTATTTTCGCGACAGCGGCGATTTCATCAGGCGTCTGCCGCGTGGGGTAGAAGCGGCCGCCGGCGACATCGGCGTGAGCAGCGAATACTTCATGGCAAGCCTGCGCGTCAGCATCGGCGGTGCGCAAGCGCGCGGCAAAGCCCTGCTCGCCCGCCGCGCTTCCGGCTGGCCCGATATCGTGTGGCGCAAGTATCTATGACCGGCGCAATCAAAATTCCAGGGGTCGGCAGACAGGCACCCCTGATTCAATGATAATCTCAATCAAGGCTACGCTATGAGTTTGCTTCGAATCCATTGTTCTTTGCGCGATGCGCCCCTGCGCTGCCAGTGGACGCTGGTCGGCGACAGCCGCGAACCGGTCACGGGAGAAGGTCCGCTGGCGCAGTTGCCGCAGCGTGCCGAGCGCGTGCAGCTGGTGCTTCCCGCCGCCGAAGTCCTGATCACCCGCGCACGCCTGCCGCAATCCGCCAGGCGCCGCGCCGGATCTGTGCTCGCCTATGCCGTGGAAGATGAAACCGTCGGCGATCCCGATGCGAGCCAGGTAAGCTGGCTGGGCTCGGTCGCAGACACCGATGTGCTCGCTGTCGCGGACCGGCAGGGGCTCAAGACCTGGGGCGATGCACTTGGCGCCGCCGGCATCCACGGCTACGAGGTGCACTGCGAAACCCTGCTGCTGCCGTGGATGGCGGGTGAATGGAGCCTGGCCTGGGACGGTCGCGAAGGCTTTGTGCGCACCTCGGAAATCGAAGGCACGGCGACCGATTGCGGCGAGCCCGCGTCCCCGCCGCTGTCGCTGCGACTGATGCTGGACGAAGCGAAGACGCGCGGCGTGGCGCCCGCGGCTATCGCGGTATACGCGACGGCGTCCGACGCGCCGCTGGAAATTGAGGCATGGCAGCGCGCGCTCGGCGTGGCCCTGCGCCTGGCCGAACCCTGGAGCTGGCGCACGGCGGCGCCGCAGGCCGGCATCAGCCTCGCGCAGGCGCGCACCGGCTGGCGCTTTCCCTCCGGCACGCTAACGCGTCTGCGTCCGGCCGCCTGGATCGTGGGCGCGGCCCTGACGGTGCACGCGCTCGCGCTGGCGATCGACTGGACGCGGCTCGCGAACGAGCAGCGCGGTCTGCGCACGCGCATGGAAGCACGTTTTCGCAGCGCCTTTCCCGACGCGGTCGCGGTGGCGGACCCGGCCCTGCAAATGCGGCGCAAGCTGGCCGAGGCGCGCCATGCCGCCGGACAGACCGACAGCGGCGATTTTTTGCCCATCATCGTCAACGTGGCGGCCGCGCTGAAGCAGGCGCCGCCCGGCGCCTTGCGCATCGCGTCCTACGAAAGCGGGCGCATGACGCTCGAACTCGCCGGCGTCGAAGACGCGGGCGTACGCCGCATCGTGGCACACCTGCTCCAAGCGGGGCTGCGCGTAGACAAGGGGGCCAGCGCCGCACCCGGCGCGGCCAGCTCGGGCCGCGGCACCGTGGTCCTCACGCTGCGTTCATCATGAGGGCGCGGCTGCAGAAGCTGTGGGAATCGCGTTCACCGCGGGACCGGGTGATCCTTGCCGTGCTGGCCGCAATCGTCGGCGTCGCGCTCTACCTCGTGCTGGCGCAATCGGCCTACCGCGGGCGTGCCCAATTGGGGACTTCGCTATCCGTCCTGCGTATGCAAGCGCTGCGCCTGGACGCAGACGCGAACGAGCTCGCGCGCGCGCGCGCCGCGCCGGCAGCCCCGGCGCCGCAAAGCGATTTGCGCACGCAGGTGCAGGCCCTGGCCGGCACTGGCGCAATGGCGGGCACCTTGCTGCGCATCGATGCGCGGGACGCGGATCAGGTGCAAGTGGTATTCGGTTCAGTGCCGTTTGCCGACTGGCTCGCCTGGATTGCGACCCTGCAGGCGCAACACATCCGCCTTGACACCAGCCGCATCGAAGCCCTGACCACGCCGGGACTGGTGAGCGTAACGGCCACCCTCGCCCGCCCCAAATCGCAGTGAGCCGTTGGCAGCTGACCGGCCTCGGGCTCGCCGCCTACGCGCTCGGTCTGATCGCGACCGCGCCGGCAACCCTGATTGACGCGCAGCTGGAGCGGGCGAGCGCGGGCGGACTGCGACTCGCCGATGCCAGCGGCACGCTCTGGTCCGGAACCGGACAGATCGAAATCCGCGATGCGAACCGCAGCACCGGCGTGGCAAAACACATCGCCTGGCGTTTCCGGCCCGAGCATTTGCTGCGCGGAAGATTATTCTACGAAGTCAGGCTGGACCACGCGCCCAGGCATTTTCCGCTGACGGTTTCCGCTACGCGGATCGAGGTGGAGGGCGCCAACATCAATTTGCCGGCCGCGACGCTGGGATTGGGCGTGCCCAAACTCGCTCCGCTCGGACTCACCGGCGACATGCTGCTGCATATTGCACGCTTGTCTTTCGGGCGCGGCACGATCCAGGGCAATGCCACGCTGCAATGGCGCGGCGCGGGCTCTGCGTTCACGCGGATCTCCCCATTGGGCGACTACGAACTGCGCTTCGAAGGCGAGGGCGCCGCGGTACGTGCATCCTTGCGCACCTTGCAGGGGCCGCTACAGCTGGACGGTCAAGGTTCCTGGACCAGCGGGCGCAACCCGCAGTTCCAGGGCAGCGCACGTGTTCCGCCGCAGCAGCAGCAGCAACTCTCGCCGCTGCTGCGCATGATCGCCGTCGACCAGGGCGAAGGGCGCTTCGAATTGCTGCTCAGGTAGCAGGCCACTTCCGTTCTGGCGCGGCAGCTGCCGCGACGGAAAATCGGTAGAGAAAGTTGGTGCCGCAGCGCGTTCGGCGCTAGTGCACACCGCGGCGGAAACTGTAGCCCTTGTAGCTGAGTATCATGCCGTCGGGCGTGATCTGTTCCAGCTTGAGGCCAGGCGCCACTTCCGCGCCTTCGTGCAGCAGCCGGTTGTTGATGCCGACCAGACGCTCCCCGGTTTTGTCCGAATAAGCGTGCACCGAAATCGACATGGGCGGTAACTCGTGCTGAATCGCCAGCGGCAGATCCTTCATCGCGATCACGGGGCCTGGAGCCGTGGTGCCGGCCGCTTCGCTATCGGGACGACGCGCCGGCGCCGCCGCTTGCTTCGGCGCGCCGGCGGCCGACTTGGACGGCGCAGTCTGCCTTGCCGGTTTGGCGCTTGCGCTCCCCTGTGGTTTCGCCGGCGCGGGTAGCGGGGCCGGCCCAGGCCGTACGTCCGGCGCCGCAGTCTGCGCGTTCTTCCGGGTAGTCCGTTCCGGCTGCGGGACAGCAGGTCTATCGCGCTGCGGCGCCGGCAAGCGTGCCTGCGCTGCTGCGGGCGCCTGCGCGGCGATGGCAGCCGGCGCCTGCACCACCGGCGCAGGCTGCCAGGGTCGCAGCCAGCCGATCGCAATGCCGGCGCCCAGCAGGGCCAGCGCGAGCACGCCGTAGTAGAGATTTGCCCGTGGTTTGGGCGCAGTTGCGGCCGCCATTCCCAGCATCAGCGTCGGCGCCGCGCCGCGCCGGCGCAGCTGATCGGATTTGCGCAAGGCGTCGAGAATATAGGACACCTCTATTTCTCCCCTGGCTTGCGCTTTAGTTTCGGCGCAGATTCGTCAGCCACTGCGGCGAGGCGCATGAGCGTGCGCGGCCCGACCACGCCATCGGGTACCAACCCCTGCAAAAGCTGGAACTGCTTCACCTGGCGCAGAAGCTCCTGATCGAACCCCTGGGCGAACGACTGCTTCTGGCCCGGGTCTGCGCCGCGGCCCTGGGCCAGAGCGAGCTGCCGCCTGAGCCACTGCACTGCCGCTCCGCGTTCGCCGCTGCCAATATTCTCGTGCGCTTCGGGCGGCATACGCCAGAGCAAGTTGTACTGCCCCGACCATTGCGCTGCCAGCGCGCCGATGGCGACCGTCATGGTCTGCGCACCCAAAGTGAAACTGACGGTCTTGTCATCCACTGTGTTCAGCAGCGCGTGGAATTCCCGGCCCTGCGCATCGTGCAGCAGCAGCACGGCGGGCCGGTTCAGTTCGCGCAGCTCGTCCAGCCCCGCACGCGCGCTGTAGCAGCGCAAACCCAGGCTTAGCGCCTGCCTGCAGGCATCGCCGCCCTGATAGTCCGCGCCCCAGGCCTGGAACAAGGCTGCGTAAGCCAGCGCGCGGCTGTCGCCAAACGCCAGCTTGGGCGGCCATACCAGCAGGTCCGCTGCAGCCACCACCGGCTTGGACTTAGGCATGGGTAGCGCCGCGGCGGGCGCTTTGATACCCGGCTGTACGGCAAACAAGCCGGACTCACCCTGTTCTTTCCAATAGACGGCAAGCGCGAGCGCCACGCCGGTCAGCAAGACGACGCCGGAACCGAGCGCGCGCAGCCGGCTGCGCCACGCCCCGGGCTGGTGGAACACTTCGCGCGCAGCCTGCGCCAGGGTCGCGCCATCGATACGCTCCTTGCCCTGCACGTAGGCGCCCAGTAGCGCGCGGTCGCACAACACGTTGATTACCCGGGGAACGCCGCCGCTCAAACGATACAAGCGGCCCATCAGCCGCGCCGGAAACAGCTGGCGCTGCGCCCCCGATATTTCCAGCCGGTGCCGCACATAGGCCGCAACTTCGGCTTTGCCGAGCGGCCCCAGATGGTAACGCGCGACAATGCGCTGGCTCAGTTGGCGCAGCTCCGGCCGATCGAGCATTAGTGCAAGCTCGGGCTGGCCCAGCAGGATGATCTGCAGCAGCTTGCGCTGATCGGTTTCCAGATTGGTCAGCAAGCGCATCTGCTCCAGCACCTCGGCCGAGAGATTCTGCGCCTCGTCGATGATCAGCACCGTGTGCCGGCCCCGCGCGTGCGCGTCGAGCAGGTAGGCATTGATGCAATCGACGAACACCTTGACGCTGGTGTTGCCGGACGGGCAGGCGATGCCGAACTCGACACAGATGGTCGAAAGCAATTCCTCCACCGTCAGCTTGGGATTGAAAATGTAGGCGACGTCGCAGGACTCCGGGACCTGCTGCAACAGGCAGCGGCACACCGTCGTCTTGCCCGCCCCGATTTCTCCGGTGAGCAGCACCAAGCCGCCATCGCCGTTCACGCCATAGAGCAAATGCGCCAGCGCCTCCTGATGGCGCTGGCTCAGGAACAGGTAGCGCGGGTCTGGCGCAATCGAGAAGGGCGCGTCGGAGAGTCCAAAGTAGTGTTGGTACATGGTGACCGACAAACGGGACAGAGGCGGCCATTATAGCGACCGGCGCGCCGCGCAGCGGGTTTCGCCGCGACTGGATCAGCGAATCGGTGCTGCTCAGCTGAACGCGATCAACGGTTTGCGCTTAGTGGCCATTTCAGAATTACCGAAATGGCCCCTGACTTAGGGGAGTATGAGGGGAAATATCCCCTCATTTTGTATTGAGCTCTAAGCGCAGCGCGGGTTCAGCGGTAACCGTGCTGCCCGGGCAGGGGCTTGCGATCTGCCAGCGCGGCCTCGATCGAGCGGCCGTGGTTGCGGATAATGGCCGGCGCCAGCGTCCCCAGCAGCATGCCGAGGATGGACGCGAAGAAACCTGCCAGATTCGGCGGCACCATGGCTTCGGCGGCCACGTTGCTGGCCACCAGCCAGGTGCCTACACCGAGCACGATGGAAAACAGAGCCCCTTGCGTATTGGCGCGCTTCCAGTAGGCGCCCGCCAGCAGCGGCACGAAAGCCCCGGTCAGCGTCACGTTGTAGGCGTTTTGCACCATCTCGTACATGGTGCTGGTGCTGTTGACGGCGAACACCAGGGCCGCAGCGGCGAACGCGACCAGGGTGATGCGCAGGGTCAGCAGCATTTGCCGGTCGCCCATGTGGCGCACAAAGGGGCGCAGCACATTCTCGGTGAACAGTGCCGTCGGCGCGAGCAGGGCGCCGCTGGCGGTAGACAGGATGGCCGACAACAGGGCGCCGAAAAACATCACCTGCGCCCACAGCGGCGTCTTGCCCAGCACCAGCTCCGGCAGGATCTTCTGAATGATGCGGGCGTCCTTGTCGGCAAACAGCTCCCTTAGCGACGGATCGGCTACCAGCGCCGCGTAGGCGATATAGATCGGCACGAATGCGAAACAAAAGTACAACAGCCCCCCGATGATGGTGCCGCGCACCGCGGTCTTCTCGTTTTTGGCGCTGGTCATGCGCTGGAACACATCCTGCTGCGGAATCGAGCCGAAGGCGAAGGCAAAGAAGGCGCCGGCCATCGCCCACCAGGCGGCGGCATCCATATCGGCCGGGAACATGACCAGCTTGCCGTCGGCCGCAGCCTGGCGCACGACTTTCTCGGCGCCTCCGGCCAGATCGCCGACCAGCAGCGCCACCAGGCTCAGGCCGATCAGAATGACTACTGTCTGGAACAAGTCGGTAAATGCCACCGACCACATGCCGCCGAAAATCGTGTAGACGACGACCACGCCGGCGCCGAGCAGGATCGCCTGATTGAGCTCCAGCGCGCCGCCCGATAGCGAGAAAATCACCAGACCCAGCGCCGTCATCTGCGCAGAGGTCCAGCCGAGATAGCTGATCGTAATCGACACGCTGGTCAGCACTTCCACCGACTTGCCATAGCGCTGCTTGTAGAAATCGCCGATGGTCAGGAGATTCATCCGGTAGAACAGCCTGGCGAACAGCAGCGCGGCCAGCACCAGGCACACCGAAGCGCCGAAAGGATCACCCGGGATGCCGTGCAGGCCGTCCTTGGCAAAGGTGGCGGACACTGACAGCACGGTCTCGGCGCCGAACCAGGTCGCGAAGACCGTGGCGACGTTCATGTACAGCGGCAAGCGCCGGCCGGCGATCAGGTAGTCGGTTGAATTCTTCACCAGACGCGCAGCGACCAGACCGATGCTGATGGTCAGCGCCAGGTACAGTGAGACGAACGCGATTAGCATGGCGGCATTTATCTGAGCGTAGTTCCGGTGTGCGAAGGCTCGTCAGAGGGTAGCGCGTCGAGACACTGCCAAGAGCGCGTTGACGCTGTGTGCTTCAAAGCTCTCGCGCCGAGCCAGCGCGATAGTCGGCAAGCGCTTCTGCAGCCAGTCCGTCAAGCTTGCCGGAGGCAGCATCTTGCTCGATTTGCTTATCCCACGCGGCGGCATCGAACTCCGCGAACCAGCGCCGGAACTCAGCTAGCTCCGAAGGGGGCAGTGATTCCACGGCTTTCTCAATCGATTTTACGTTTCCCATGCTTCCGCTCCAATTGGGATGCAACAAGGTGAAGTATGCATTTAAAGTTAGACCTCTGTAACAACGAACACGCTCACTTCCAATTGAGATTCAATTTGCGCTGCGATATCGCGCAGTCTCGCAGATATAAGTTGATGAGGCTTTGGTACGGAACCCCCACCTCTTCCGAGATCATCTTGAAGTAGGTGATTGATTCCTCATCAAGCCGAATCGTAATTTGCTTCTTGAGTTGTGATGCATACGGATTTTTCCGTGCTTTGGAGAAGTCGTACTCTTTGCGCATGTGGCACCCGATTAGTAAGATTTCGATTCCTTGGAAATAGCCTTGCGTGCGGAGATGATACGAATCACATTGCCCTTGCTCCGGTAGCAGTGACAGACGAGCAGAAGGCGCAGGGCGCTACTCATTCCAAGTAAAACAAAGCGTTCTTCGTCCTCGGAGTGATCTGGATCATCAATAAGCCTGGCATGTTCGTCAAAGAAGACTGTTTTGGCTTCTTCGAAACTCACGCCGTGCTTTTTCAGATTTGTTGCCGCCTTCCGATCGTCCCATTCGAAGCGAAGTGTGCTCATGAATGCAGTTTAACTACATTGTAGTGCGGCGGCAAGTGGCGCACGCGTGGG
>CAKKSJ010000239.1 GCA_919902965.1 Burkholderiales bacterium | reverse complement strand
CCCCAGGAGGACTTTCCCCTCGAGGGGGATCGAGAGCTTCGCGGCGTAGCGCGCAAATCCGCAGGTGGCTTGCGATAGTGCTCAACATGGAATATCTGGTTTGTGTTTCATCGATTCCAGCGCGTCCCTGAGCAGGGGCAGGGTAATCGGGCGTTTTTGTTCGAGCGAGTAGCGGTCGAGCGCATCGAGTATGCCGATCAGGCTCGCCATGTCGCGGCGCGCGTGGCGTAACAGGTAGGCGATGACATCTTCCCCCAATTCGAGCGCGCGGACGCGCGCATGCGCGCGCAGTGCCGCGGTTTTTTCCGCGTCCGACAAGGGATGCAGCTGGAAAGCGAGGCCCCAGGCAAGCCGGCTGCGCAGATCGGCACGCAGCGCGAGCTGCGCCGGCGCCGCATCGCCGCTCGCGACCAGGGCGCCATCCGCGGCGCGCACGCGGTTGTACAAATCGAATAGCCTGCCCTGATCGTGCGCGGACAATTGCTGCACATCGTCGATGGCGACGACATCATCGTCGGCCGCGCCGGCGCCCACCGCGCCGCCGAAATAGCGCGCCTTGCGCGCCATGCCCGCCTGCGCCAGGCCGCGCAGCAGGTGCGTGCGTCCGCTGCCGGGTTCGCCCCACAGGTAGATAAAGCGTTCACCGCGCGTGCCGAGGACGATATCGCGCAGCGCCTGCAGCGCGGCGGCATTGCGCCCCGCGACGAAGTTGTCCAGCGTGGGCGCGGGCGCAGGCGCCAATTGCAGTAATAGTTGCTGCATCAGTCTTTGTACATACTGCTGTTGAGATATTCGTTACCCAGATGGCGCAGGCCTACCAGCAGCGCGGCGCTCGCCGGTAATGCCAGCAACACGCCGAAGAATCCGAAAATCTGGCCGAAGGCGAGCAAAGCGAATATGACCGCCACCGGATGCAGTCCGATGCGTTGTCCGACCAGCAGCGGCGTCACCAGCATGCCCTCCAGCGCCTGACCGATGCCGAACGCCAGCCACACCGGGATGACGCCGCTTACGCTGGGGAACTGCATCAGGGCGACCAGGGTCGCGAGCAAGAGGCCGGTGAGCATGCCGACGTAGGGCACGAACACCAGCATGCCGGTGATAATGCCTATGGGCAGGGCGAATTCCAAGCCGGCCAGCCACAGGCCGAGGACATAGAACACGCTCATTAGCAGCATGACCGCGATCTGGCCGCGCAGGAATTCGGCGAGTACGGCATCGACCTCGCCGGCGATGGTGCTCAACTGCGCGTGCCAGCGCCGCGGCAGCAGACGGTCGATTCGCTCCAACAGGGCGTTCCAGTCGCGCAACAGATAGAACAGCACTACCGGGACGAGCAGCAGATTGACGATGAAGCCGAGCACGGCGAGTCCGCCGATCTTGAGTGAGGCGAGCAGTTTCATTCCCAAGCCGTCCGCGCTGCGCAGGTTTTCGTGGATCAGCTTCTTCAGCGCAGCCAGGTCGAACTGCAGATCGACATCGAACTTGGTCTTGACCCAGGGCACCAGATCGTCATTGAGTTGCGCGAGGAAACCCGGCAGCCGTTCCGACAACAAGCCCAGTTCCTTGATGAACAGCGGCAGCATGATCAACAGCAGCAGCGCCAGCAGCAGCGCCATGAGCAACATCACCAGCGCCGCGCCCAGCGGGCGTCCCACGCGGTGGCGCGCCAGCCAGCTTACCGCCGGGTTGCTGATATAGGCGAGCATCGCGGCAAACAAGAAGGGCGCGAGAATAGGGCTCAGGAAATACAGCAGCGCAATGGCTGCCGCGGCGGGGAGAAACCACCACAGCTTGTTCGTTTCGGTCAGGATTTTGGACGCCATTTCGAGTAGACTTCGCACTGCAAAGCACAAAACTGTAGCCGTATCTCGCCAAACATACAAATTTTGAGCACTTTCCCCAAAGAATCCCTGTCGTACCGCGACGCCGGTGTGGACATAGACGCCGGCGACGCCCTGGTCGAGGCGATCAAGCCCTACGCCAGGCGCACTTTGCGGCCCGAGGTGCTGACCGGCATAGGCGGCTTTGGTGCCCTGGTTGAAATTTCCAAGAAATACCGCGAGCCGGTGCTGGTGGCCGGAACCGATGGTGTCGGCACCAAACTGAAGCTCGCATTTCATCTGAACCGCCACGATAGCGTGGGCATAGACTTGGTAGCGATGAGCGTCAACGACGTGCTGGTGCAGGGCGCCGAGCCGCTGTTCTTCCTCGACTACTTCGCCTGCGGCAAACTGGAGCTTGCCAGCGCCACCGACGTGATCAAGGGCGTTGCGCGCGGCTGCGAGCTGGCCGGCTGCGCGCTGATCGGCGGGGAGACCGCGGAAATGCCCGGCATGTACCCGGCCGGGGAATACGATCTCGCCGGCTTCGCTGTCGGCGTGGTGGAGAAAAGCGCCATCATCAGCGGCAAGGACATCGTTGCAGGCGACGCGGTGCTGGGGCTCGCTTCCAGCGGCGCGCACTCCAACGGCTATTCGCTGATCCGCGCCATTATCGAGCGCGCCAAGCCCGACTTGCAGGCGGACTTCCACGGCCGTCCGCTAGCCGATGTGCTGCTCGAACCGACGCGGATTTACGTAAAGCCGCTGCTTGCGCTGATGCAGAAAATCAGGATCAAAGGCCTCGCGCATATCACCGGCGGCGGCTTGGTCGAGAACGTTCCGCGCGCGCTGCCCGAGGGCGTCACCGCGGTGCTGCAAAAATCCGCCTGGCCCATGCCGCCGCTGTTCAACTGGCTGCAGCAGCACGGCGGCGTCGCCGAGGCCGAAATGCACCGCGTGTTCAATTGCGGCATAGGCATGACGGTGATCGTGGCCGAGGAGCATGCCGCAGCGGCGCTGCGCATGCTCGCCGCTGCCGGCGAGTGCGTCTACCGTATCGGCCGTATCGAGCCCAGAGCGCCGGGACAGGCCCGGACCGTAGTGGTCTAGAGCGGTATTCGCAGCGGACGCCCGGGCTAGCGGCATGGCGGCGACGCGCAAGGGTTTCAGCATTTTCCCGCTCGGCGATTCGGCGCTGCTCGCCGAGTTCAGCACCCGCCTCGACCTCGAAGTAAACGCACGGCTGCAAGGCCTGGCCGAGGCGGTGCGCGCGAAGCGCGTGCCCTGGATTAGCGACATTGTCCCCGCGCTGGGCTCGCTGGCGCTGCACTTCGATCCCGCACGCGTGCCCGCGGGGCTCGATCCCGTGGAGGCCGCAGAGGACCTGCTGCAGGATTGCCTGCGCGCTGTCTCGCGCCTGTCCCGGGGGCGTGGCGTATTGCTGGAAGTCCCGGTCTGCTACGACGCGGAATTTGCGCCCGACCTCGCCGAAGTGGCAGGGCAGGTGAAACTTTCGATGGGCGAGGTGGTTCGCCGCCATGCGGCCCCCGGGCATCGTGTCCTGATGATGGGGTTTGCGCCCGGGCAACCCTATATCGGCGGGCTGGACGCCGCGCTGGCGGTGCCGCGCCGCGCAACGCCGCGCATGCGCGTGCCGGCCGGTTCGATTGCGATCGCGAACGCGCAGACTGCCGTGTACCCGTTCGAGATATCGGGCGGCTGGAATGTGATCGGACGCACCCCGCTCAAGGTGTTCGACGTGACGCGCGAACCGGCGGCGCTGTTTGCGCCGGGCATGAATGTGCGTTTCGTGGTGATCGATCGCAACGAATACGAGCGCCAGTGCAGGCTGTGAACATCCGCGTCCTGCGTCCGGGTCTGCATACGACGGTGCAGGATCTTGGTCGCTACGGTTTGCAGCACCTGGGCGTGGTTCCCTGCGGCGCAATGGACGCGGTGGCGCACCGCCTGGCCAATGCGCTGGTGGGCAATGCGCCCGGCGCCGCGACACTCGAATGCACGGTCGTCGGACCGGAACTGCTGTTCGAGCAGACGGCACTGGTGGCGCTGTGCGGCGCGGCCTTCGAGGCAAGGGTCGGGGGCGAGCTTCTGCCGCAGAACCGGCCGGTGTTGCTAGGCCCCGGTGCGCGCCTGCGCGTCGGCAGCGCAGTGCGCGGTGTGCGCGGTTATCTGGCGGTGGCGGGCGGAATCAGCGTGGCGGCCGTGCTGGGAAGCCGCAGCACCTACGTGCCGGCTGTCTACGGCGGGTTCGCGGGCCGTGCCCTGCGCACGGGCGATGCGCTCGCGCTAGCCGCCGATGCGCCGGCGCTCGCTGCGGCGCGTTTCGGCCGGCTGAAAAACACGCGAACCAGTGCGAAGTTCTGCAGCACCGGCTGGCGCATCGAGGCGATGACGCTGCCGCCCGCGCATGGCATTGCCGTGCGCGCGATGGAAGGCCGCCATTATGGCCAGTTCGACGCCGCCTCGAAGCACGCTTTTTTCGATGAAACCTGGCAGCTGTCCAAGGACTCGAACCGCATGGGTTTCCGGCTCGCAGGGCCGGCGCTGGTGCGCCGCAATGCGGGCGAACTGCTTTCCGAGCCGACCTGCCTGGGTACGGTACAGGCGCCGGCTGACGGCACGCTAATCGTGCTCATGGCAGACCATCAGACGACCGGCGGCTATCCGAAAATCGCCGAAGTCGCCGGCGCCGACGTGGCGCTGCTGTCGCAACTCGCGCCGGGCGGCGCGTTGCGCTTCGTGCGCTGCACGGTCGGCGAAGCGCGCGCGGCGCTGCGGCGCCTGCATGAGAAAATTGCGACTATCATCCGTGGGATTGAACTTCAGTACGGAGCCTGAGCAAACATGAGAACCATCGATCTAAACTGCGACATGGGCGAGAGTTACGGCCACTGGAGCATGGGTCAGGACGCGGCGATCATGCCGCTTATCACTTCGGCCAATATCGCCGCAGGGTTTCACGGCGGTGACCCGGCGACGATACGCAAGACCGTAGGTATCGCGGTCGAGCACGGGGTTGCGATCGGCGCGCATCCCTCGCTCCCCGATCTGGTGGGCTTCGGGCGCCGCGTGATGAAGATTACGCCGCAGGAGGCTTACGACCTCGTGTTGTACCAGGCGGGCGCAGTCGAGGCGTTCGCGCGCGCCGCGGGCGCGCGTCTGCACCACGTCAAATGCCACGGCGCGTTCTACAACATGGCGGCGAACGACGACACCCTCGCCCAGGCGATCGTGCGCGCGGTGAAAGACCTGGGTGGCGGGACACTGCTATACGCGCTGTCGGGCAGCCGCATGATGAAAATTGCGGCGGCGCAGGGCGTGAGGGCGATCGCCGAGGTGTTCGCCGATCGCGGCTACGAGGACGACGGCACGCTCGCGCCGCGCGATGCGCCGGGCGGCATGATCGAGGCGGCGGAGAAATCAGTCGCGCAGGCGCTGGGCATGGTCGAAGACAGTGTTGTTGTCAGCCGCCATGGCGTGCGCGTTGCGGTCGCCGCCGGCACCATGTGCCTGCATGGCGATCAGCCGGGCGCGGTGGTGTTCGCGCAGGCGCTGCGCCGGGCTTTCGCCGAGCGCGGGCTGGGATTCGCCGCGCCTTAGCGGCGATCGTGGGGATTTCGTCGCAGCTTCGTGGCGACAAGGGGATCATTGACAGCCGGCGTGCTTTTGGCGCTTCTCGTCGCGAGATTCAGACTTCTATCCCGTCTTATGTTTAGGGCTCCTGCTGGCTCGCCCAGCGCACATCAAGAAATCGGAGCCCTGCCTGAAACTTTGAGACCTTTTTCCAGCCCGGCAAACGAATAGTTCGGCAAACTCATCAGCCAGCGGTATCCCTTGGCCACGAGCTCTTCGATATTCCCGGCGTTGGCGTGGGGATGGCCGCACACCACCTTATGTGCCTTGCAGATGGCGAGGATCTCCTCGATCGCCGCGGCCACGGTCGGGTGCTCGTATTGTCTTGGGAAGCCGAGGTCCTGAGACAGATCGCCTTCCCCGATGAGAACAAAGCCTATCCCCGGCACCTGTTCGAGTATTTTCGGCAGGTTCTCGATCGCGCGCGCTTCTTCGCACTGAATGCCGACCAGGATTTCGCCTTTGGGATTCAGCGGCCAGACATCGGCGCGCTCGTAGTATTCCTGCGCGCTCAGGCCCCAGTACGGCGCCGCGTTCTTCGGCGCGTCGCCGCGCTGGCCCGCAGGTTCAAAGTAGGACGTCGAGGGCGGGCGCGGATAGCGACAGGCGGCGACGGCGTTGCGCGCCTCTTCCACCGTGCTGACATGCGGCCAGACGATGCCGTAGACGCCGATGTCCAGCACCTGCTTGGCGATGAACTGGTTCATCTCGCCGCCGTTCACGGGAATGCGCACCATCGGCGTCACCGCCGGGGCGATGCTGCCGGATTTCAGGATCTGCTTGCGGTCGAGCATGTACTGCAGGCAGTTGCGCAGCAGCTGGATGTCGTAAGGGTTGTGCTCCATTTCGAACACCACGGCATCGTAGGGCGCTGCGTTGATCGCCTGCGCCATGCCGATTTCGGGCGGAGAAAAAGTGGTAAATGCGGGTTTGCCTTGCTCGAGTGCCCTGATTGCACCGTTGAGGCGGGGTATTTCAGCCATTGCGTATCTCCCTTCGTCCAATTGAATTCGTAAGCGGATTCGTAAGCAGATTCTTCACCGGAATCTAACGGTTTGCGCTGGCGCGTGCAAACAATCCAGGCGCGGCAGCTTTGTGCTAAATTGCTCGCGGGTGCAGCTCCTACGGAAGCATCGGATGGATCTGAGCGGCAAGTTTTCGCGAACAATGCTTTGCCTGGCGGTGGCTTGCGCCTACGCCAGCGCGGCCCATGCAGGCCCTGCAGGGCCTGTGGTCAGCGCCGGCCGGGCCAGTTACGATGCCGCGACCCTGACCCTTACTTCCACCACCGCGCACACCCAGATCGGCTGGCAAAGTTTCCATGTGGGCGCCGGCGAGGTGGTCAATTTTATCCAACCGAGCGCCCAAAGTTCGGTACTCAATCAGATCTTCAATCCGCAGTCCCTGAACATCCTGGGTAGCCTGCGATCCAACGGCAGCGTGTTGTTCATGAACAGCGGCCGGGTTACCGGGGCTGGCCTGAACCTGGACTTGGCGGGCATGATCAGCAGTTCCCTGCGCCTGCCGCAATTGGCGCTTGCGCAGAGCGGCAGCACGCTGCCGGCGCATCCCCTGACGAGCCTCGCTGAGGGCAGCGTTTATGTGATCAGCCAGGACGAGCAGGCGGTGACGACGCTCAAGGGCGATGTGTTATTGAATCCGGGCAGGACCGTGGAGCTGGCGCACGCGTCCATGCCGGCTCTGCGCGTAGTGCTCACCGCGCCCGCTGCCGAGGCTATCAATCTGAGCCGGCTTGTAGGGGGCAAACGCGAAACCGGTATTTTCGCCGGATTGTTCCGCATACCTGCGGCAGTGCGCCAGGCGGCGCAGCCGGAGGACGGGACAATATTGACCGCCCGGAGCGGTGAACGCGGGCCGGATACCGCGGCGCTCGAGCGCTTTTATCGCTACGCTCTCCTGTATGCGCAGATGCGGCACGAAACCCTGCCGCACGAGGGCGGGATGATGCGCGTCGCAGCCGCGCCTGGCGAGCGGGTCATGCTTGCGGCAGTCAAGTCCAGATCCAGCGTGCTGCCGCGGGAGATTGAAATCGGCGCGCCCGTTCTCCGCGCGCGCGCGCCGGCGGCAATTCCGTCTCGCCTGCCTGCTCCTGCCGCGTCCGAACAATTGCAGGAGAAAGAACAACATCAGCAATTCGAGCAAAAGGATCAGAAGGAGGAGACATTCAATCAACTGGCAATGGCAGTCGAACTGCGGCCTGTCCCGGCAAGGGCGCAGAACGCGTCGGCCAGCGACATAGGGCGTGCGCTCGCGCCGCTCGCAGCCGAAGTGATGGCGAATCTGGACGCGCAGCCGATTTCGGTGGCGCTGGACGCCATGTCAATACCTGACCGGACGGCGCTGCTCGCGCTCGCCTCCGTCGAGCCTCCGGCCGAAATGACCGCGGAGCGCAGCCCGCAATCGACCGCGCTGGCATTCGCCTCCGCCGAGCCTCCGGCCGAGATGGCTGCTACGCGCAGCCCGCAGCCGACCACGCTGGCATTCGCCTCCGCCGAGCCTCCGGCCGAAATGACCGCGGTGCGCAGTCCGCGGCCGCTCGCGCTGGCGTTCGTTGCCGTCGAACCGCCTGCCGAGATGGCCGCTACGCGCAGCCTGCAGCCGACCACGCTGACATTCGCCTCCGCCGAGCCTCCGGCCGAAATGACTGCGGTGCGCAGTCCGCAGCCGCTCGCGCTGGCGTCCGTTGCCGTCGAGCCGCCTGCCGACATGGCCGCGATGCGCGGCCGGCAGCCGACCACGCTGGCATTCGCCTCCGCCGAGCCTCCCGCGGAAGCCGTTGCGGCGCCGGCCTCGCGCGCCATTCGTGGCGCCAACGGCAGAGATGCGGAAGCAGCGTTCCCAAGGACCCGCCAGACGCCGCGCTCGTCACCCGCCATCATCGTCGTCGCGCTGGCGCAGCACGCCGCAGCTCCGGCTCCGCATGACGATGCTCCCGCGAAGGAAGTGCTCATCGAGCGTCGCGCACCGCGTTATTTCACTGATTTCCGTGGCGCCATGTTCTTCATGTAGCAAGGCCGCCGTGGAATTGAAGGCGGCCGGTACGACGTGGAAGGGTCTGGCACCTGACCGCAGGTGATTGCGCCCGGCGCGTTGACCGCGGTGCGTCGTGGAACAACAATCCGCGCAACGCGCGCTCGGCCAAACGCGACAGGGACACCACCGGAAACCGGAACAACAAGCTCGGCTTCCGGCTCGCGAGTATGCCCGCAACTGCCTGAGCCACTGCGATTACGATCGCAGCGGGAGCGCTGAGCGGGCGTCCAGGGTGCGCCATGATGAGAACGGCCGCGGCAATCCCCGCGGCCCGCATCCGCGCCCGCCTTGGCTCGGGATTGGCACGAGCGGCGGGCGCCGCTGCGTCAGCTGCGAATCCGCAAGAAACAGAGTGCGTCGTTCCGGCCAGAATGGTCCATCGATCGTCCGTCGGGCGCGTCTCCCGTGCGATTACAGCCTGTCCGGCCAACGCCGCGCCGTATGCAGCACGCGCAGGATTTCGATGGTTGTGTCCCTGACGCGGTAGGGAACGATGTACGGCAAGCTGCCGATGACCAACTCGCGGGTGCCGAGCACACGCCCTGGTCTGCCGATCACGGGGTGTGCGGGCAGGAGACTCTCCACCTGATCGATCAGTTCCAGCACGACGCGCGCCGCTGCGGCAGGGCTGTCCTGGCCGATGTATTTTGCGATTTCGTCCAGGTCGCGCTCAGCGCGCCTTGTCCAGCGCAGCCGCAAGCTTCTTCTCCCATTTCGCTTTCAGGCGGGCGTGATCGATGAACTGTCCCGCCTCGGCTTCGCGCAGCCCTTCCTGGATGGCGGCGATCTGCCATTCGTTGAGTTCCACGTACTGCCGCACGGCCTCGGCCGCGAGCGCCGCACGGCTGCGCTCGGTCGCCTTGGAGAGCTTGTCCAGGCGCTTTCTCGTTACTGCATCGAGTCTGAGGGTGACAGGTTCGGTCATGGCTGGTCCTTGTGCACAATGAATACATTCTCGGCGACGAGCAGGCGCATGTCAATCGCGTGATGGGCGCGGTGGGGGAGGCATCCCCTCGTGGAGCCGCGGCCGAGGCGACGCGGCGCGCAGTGCCTTGAGCTAGCTCGCGCGTTTGGCCAGATAGATGCCGGCAAGCACCACCAGCCCGCCCAGCATCTGCACCGGCCCGACGCTTTCCCCCAGCAATGCCCAGGCGTAGACGGCGTGAGCTTGACCGGCGTTTCCACCACCATGTGGCACATCGGATCGCCGTGGGTGTGGCTTTGCACATCTTTGACTTTTTCGCATAAAAAAGGTCATAATATTGCTATAATGGCAAAAAAAGAGGTCGTAATGAAAGTGTCTATGCAAGAATTCAAGTCTCATTTGGCGCAATACGTGCGCGAGACGCAAGCCGGAAAAATGCTGGAATTGACCTCGCATCGCAAAGTCGTGGCGCGGGTTGTCGGTGTACCTCAAGCCGAGAACGCGGGTTTATCGCGCCTGATGGCAGCTGGCATGGCAACCTGGCAAGGCGGCAAACCTAAAGGCGCTGCGCTTGGCTTGCAGACAGGTGGCAAGACAGTTTCCGCAATGGTGCTGGAAGATCGCGGATGATATTGTTCTGTGACACTTCCGCGCTCATCAAACTTTACATCGTCGAGGCGGGCAGCAAGGAGTTGAAGCGGCATGTGGCAGAAGCCGAGGCGGTAGCGGTGTGCGGTATCGCCTGGGCAGAAGCCCATGCAGCATTGTCGCGGCACGCACGGGAAGTGCCTAAGGATGCTGCTCTCATCGAGCAGGCCAAGACCGCACTGGCCAAAGACTGGCCACGCTTCGTGGTCTTGGAAGTGAATCAGCCGCTGGTTGAGCGGGCGGGAGAATATGCCGATACCTTTGCGCTACGCGGCTATGACAGCATACAGCTTGCCGCTGCTTACGAGGCGCGCCGCATTTCCGGTCTGCCTGTCCTCTTCGCCAGTTTTGATACACGCTTGAACAAGGCAGCCAAACTGCTGGAGATGCAGTGCCTGTCACAATGACGGGGTGGATCTTGAGGTTGTTGCTATCCGAGTAACGCGGATGCCGGAATCTTCCCTACGACCTGCCTTGCAAAAAAATACCTTCACCTAATTTAACCGCAAATGGACGAAAACCGGGCGACGCGAACGCGTCCCTCACCCGCCGCTATCGCTACGCTCGCTAGCTGCCGCGCTTGGCCAGATAGATGCCGGTAAGCACTACGAGTCCGCCCAGCATCTGCACCGGACCCACGGCTTCGCCCAGCAGCGCCCAGGCATAGACGGCCGCCAGCACCGGCTGCAACAGCAGGCTCACCGAGGAGAACGCCGCGGGCAGGCGCGCGAAGCCGTAGACGATCAGGCTCTGGCCGGCGATATGCGGGATGAACGCAAGACCGGTCAGCACCAGCCAGCCGTTTGCCGATTGCGGCATGAACACATCGGCTGTGACAAGGCCGTAGGGAAGCAGGACAACGGCCGCGACGGTGGTGCTCATTGCCATGATGCCTGCCGTTCCCGTGCGCTCGCTGGCCGCTTTGATCGCCAGCATGTAGCCGGCATAGAACACCGCGGTCAGGACACCAAGGGCGTCGCCGAGCAAGGCACGGCCGCCGAGCGCGAAGTTGGGACCGATCAGCAGCGTGGCGCCGCCCAGGGTTACGGCAAGGGCGATCAGGAACAGGCGCGACACGCGCTGGCGGAACAGGAGCCACGCCCCAAGGGTCACGAAAATCGGCGCGAAATTCGCTTCCAAAGTCGAGTTGGCGACCGTTGTGTACATGATGGAGACATGCCAGGCGCCGAGATCGCCGGCAAAGCACAGCCCGGCGATGAGCAGCGGTTTCCACCGCGGCGAGCGCCTGCGTTCGGCGGAGGGCGACATGCCCGCCCATAGCCACAGTGGCACGGTCGCCAGCGCCACGCGCCAGAACGCGCTTGCGGTCGGCCCGGTGTCCGACAGGCGCACGAAGATCGGCGCAAAGGCGATGGCCGCGGCGCCGAGGAGCAGGGCGGCGAAGGCGAGGCTTTTGCGCGAGGCGTCGGCCTGGCTCATGCGTCGCGGCCAGTCGCGCAGCCGCTCTGGCGCAGGCGCGCGTCGAGCGCCACGCGTTGGTCGAAGACGAAGCAGTCGCCACGAAAATGCGCGCTGCCGCATTGTTCGAAGTAGTTGAGAATGCCGCCGTCCAGTTGGTAGACCTCGCAATACCCCTGGCTGATCAGCCAGGGCGCGGCCTTTTCGCAGCGTATGCCGCCGGTGCAGAAGGTGACGACGGGCCGGTTCTTCAACTCGTCGGCGAGCGCCGCTGTCGCGCGCGGAAAATCGCTGAAGGATTTCAGCCCGAGCGCCAGCGTGTTTTCGAACGAGCCCAGCTCCACCTCGAACTGGTTGCGCGTATCCAGCAGCACGATGTCCCGCCCCTGGTCCAGCCAGCGCTTGAGTTCCTGCGGCGCCAGGCGCGGTGCCGGTGCCCTGAGCGGATCGATTTCCGGGCGTCGCATCGAGACGATTTCGCGCTTGATCTTGACCAGGAGGCGCTTGAACGGCCGAGTGGCTGACCAGCTGCGCTTGACTTCGGTCGCGCTGAAACGGGCGTCCGCGCGCAGCGCGTCCAGGAAGGATTCAATCTCCGGCGCAGCGCCGGCGAGAAACAGGTTGATGCCTTCCCCGGCGATGAGCACCGTGCCTTTGAGTCCAAGTGACTTGCAGTGCGCGCGAATTCCGTCGCGCAGCCGGGGCAGGCCGTCGAGGCGGACGAATCGGTAGGCGGCGATATTGAGGATATGCATGGCAGCGTGGCGCCGGTTTTGTCCGGCAGTGCGAGCGCAATTGTACTAGAGCGAAGCACATGGGCCGCCGCAGGCTGTTGATTTGGCTCGAACGTCCTGCGGGACACTGGGCGGGTGGTAAAATTTCCGTGACCGATTCTCGCGCAAGCCATGACTCCCGCATTCATCCACTTACGCCTGCACAGTGAATTTACCGTCACTGACGGCATTGTGCGCATCGATGCGGCGGTGGCGCGTGCCGCAGCGGACGGCATGCCGGCGCTCGCCATTACCGATCTGGCCAATCTCTTTGGCATGGTCAAGTTTTACAAGGCGGCGCGTGCGCAGGGGGTAAAGCCGATCATCGGCTGCGATGTCTGGATCAGCAGCGAAGCCGAGCGCGACAAGCCGACGCGCCTGCTGCTCCTGTGCCGCAACCGGAAGGGGTTTCTGCGTCTGTCCGAACTGCTCACCCGTGCCTGGCTGGAAAACCAGGTGCGCGGCCGCGCCGAGATCAAGAAAGCCTGGCTGGCCGATGCGGGTAGCGAAGGCATGCTGGCGCTTTCCGGCGCCCAGGCCGGGGATATCGGCGCTGCGCTGGCGCAGGAAAACGGCGCGCTGGCCGAACGTCTCGCCGCGGACTGGGCGCAGTTATTTCCGCGCTGTTTTTATATCGAGTTGCAACGCGCGGGTGCGGCAGCCACCGAGCACTACATTCAGCGTGCGCTCGCGCTCGCCGGCAGGATGGCATTGCCGGTGGTCGCGACCCACCCGGTGCAGTTCCTGCGGCGCGATGAATTCCTTGCCCACGAGGCGCGCGTGTGCATCGCCGAGGGCTATGTACTCGCCGACCAGCGCCGGCCGCGCGTATTCACGCCCGAGAGCTATTTCAAGACGCAGGCGGAAATGGCGGAGTTGTTCGCCGATATTCCCGAAGCGCTCGCCAACAGCGTGGAGATCGCGCGCCGCTGCAGCCTCGCGCTCGAACTGGGCAAGAGCAGGCTGCCGCCGTTTCCCACGCCGGCGGGGGTGAGTCTTGAAGACTATCTCGCACAGCAGGCGGAGCAGGGTCTCGCTTTGCGCCTGGCAAAGCTTTTCCCCGACGAGGCCGGGCGCACCCGCCGCGAATCCGAATACCGCGCCCGCCTCGAATTCGAGATAAAAACCATCAATCAGATGGGCTACTCCGGCTACTTTCTGATCGTCGCCGACTTCATCAACTGGGCCAAGTCGAACGCGGTGCCGGTCGGGCCGGGCCGCGGTTCCGGTGCGGGTTCGCTGGTGGCCTATTCGCTGGGCATCACCGACCTCGATCCGCTGCGCTACGACCTGCTGTTCGAGCGCTTCCTCAATCCGGAGCGGGTATCCATGCCCGACTTCGACATCGACTTCTGCCAGGACGGGCGCGACCGCGTGATCGAGTATGTGAAAAACAAATACGGCGCCCAGGCGGTGTCGCAAATCGCCACCTTCGGCACCATGGCGGCGAAGGCGGTGGTGCGCGATGTCGGGCGCGTGATGGAATGGAATTACGGCCGCACCGACGAGCTCGCCAAGATGATTCCGTTCACGCCGGGCAAACTGATCACGCTTGCCATGGCGCGCGAAATGGAACCGCGCCTCGCCGAGCGCGAGCAAAACGACGAGGAAACGCGCGAGCTGCTCGCGCTTGCCGGGCAGCTCGAGGGCCTGACGCGCAATGTCGGCATGCATGCGGGCGGCGTGCTGATCGCGCCGGGCAAGCTCACCGACTTCTGCCCGCTGTACACGGCGCAAGGCGCCGAGAGCGTAGTGTCGCAATTCGATATGAAGGATGTCGAGGCCGTCGGTCTGGTGAAATTCGACTTTCTCGGCCTGACCACGCTCACCATTCTCGACTGGGCCATGCGCTATATCCGCAGCCGCAACTACGGCGAGCCGCACGCGGATTTTTCGCTGGAGACGATCCCGCTCGACGATGCCGGCATCTACAAGGTTTTTTCCAGCGCCAATACCACGGCCGTGTTTCAGTTTGAATCGCGCGGCATGCGCGACCTGCTGAAGCAGGCGCGGCCTGACCGCTTCGAGGATATTATCGCGCTGGTGGCGCTGTACCGTCCCGGCCCGATGGATCTGATACCCGATTTTATCGAGCGCAAGCAGGGCAAGCAACGGGTCGAATATCTGGATGCGCGCCTGCAGCCCATCATCGGCTCGACCTACGGCGTCATGGTCTACCAGGAACAGGTGATGCAGATCGCGCAGGTGATCGGCGGCTACAGCCTGGGCAGCGCAGACCTGCTGCGCCGTGCGATGGGCAAGAAGAATGCCGAGGAAATGGCGCAGCAGCGCGACATTTTTATCGCTGGCGCCGGCAAGAACGGCGTGGACAAGAAGAAGGCGAGCGATCTGTTCGACCTGATGGAGAAGTTCGCCGGCTACGGATTCAACAAATCGCATGCTGCGGCCTACGCGCTGGTCGCCTGCCAGACCGCTTACCTGAAGGCGCACTTCCCCTCGGAATTCATGGCCGCCAACTTGTCCGCGGTGATGGACGATACCGACAAGGTGCACGCCATTTACGCCGACGTCCTCGCCAACGGCCTGGACATGCTGCCGCCCGATGTGAACCAGGGCGCCTGTCGCTTTGTGCCGGTGGACGAGCGCAGCATCCGCTACGGCCTGGGCGCGGTAAAGGGCACGGGCGAGTCCGCGATCGGCGCCATCGTGCGCGCGCGCGAGGAAGGCGGGCCGTTTCTCGACCTGTTCGATTTCTGCGAACGCATCGACAAGCGCGTGGTCAACCGCCGCGTGGTCGAGGCGCTGGTGCGCGCCGGGGCCTTCGACTGCATCGATCCGGATCGCGCGCGTCTATTCGCCTCTGTCGGCATCGCGCTCGAGGCCGCGGAACAGCGCGAGCGCCACGCGCAGCAGGTCAATCTGTTCGTCGACGCCGGCGGCGCCGGCGCGGACCGTCCGGCTTTGATCGGCGCCGCGCGCTGGGATGAAATCCGCGTGCTGAAAGAGGAAAAAGCAAGCCTCGGGTTCTATCTCTCCGGGCACCCGTTCAGCGCCTACCGCGCGGAAGTGCAGAATTTCGTGCGCGGTTCGCTCAAGAATCTGCAACCCGGTGCAATGGGCGACTACCAGCAAAAAAGCCAGCTTATCGCCGGCGTGGTCGAATCCGTGCGCATCCAGCGGACGCAAAGCGGACGCATGGTCATTCTCAACCTGAGCGACGGTGGGGCCGCGCAGGAGGTCACCATCTACAACGAGGTCTACGACCAGTATCGCGACTTGTGCAAGGAGGACAAGCTGCTGGTGATCGAGGCCAAGGTGAAGACCGTGCGCCGGGCTGCCGCAGGCGAAGAGGGAGAAGTTTCGTTCATGCGCATTATCGCCGACAAGATTTACGATCTGGCGGCAGCGCGCAGCCAGTTCGCCAAAGCCTTGCGCCTGTCGATCAACGGCGAGGCGAGCCGCTCGAGCGCCGCTGCGACCTCGCGCCTGCGCGAGTTGCTCTCCCCGTACCGCAAAGGCCCCTGCATGGTGAGCGTGTGCTACCGCAATGGCGCGGCAAGCTGCGAAATGCGCCTGGGCGAGGAGTGGCGCGTGCGACCGGACGACGAGTTGATGCAGTCGCTCGAAGAATGGTTGCGGCCCGAAAACGTGCAGCTGATCTATCCCTGAGAACGCGATCGCGGGTTTTTCCGCAGGCTATTCAGTAGGCCTGAGTTCGAAGCTGGAAAACCTGCCCTCGGCGGCGCCGACATCGACGCGCTCAACCTGGGCTGCCGCAGGACCGCGCCGCGCCCAGGCGAGCAGCGCCTCCACGGCGTCGGGTGAGCCGGCGATCACTGCTTCGACGCTGCCGCCGCGGCGGTTGCGCACCCAGCCGCAGATGCCCAGAGCCTGCGCCCGTTCCATGAAGCGGTAGCGAAAACCCACGCCCTGCACTTGGCCGAAGATATGGAGATGTTTGACCATGTCTACCCTGACTTGCTTGCGTCTGGGCAATATATCGGAAACAAGCGCTCCCGACTCGCCTTGGCGCGAGCCGGGAGCAGTTCTTCAAAACAGACCCGCGCTACCCAAATGCTTGGGCGGCGGATCGGATCGGCCGGGCGCTACTTCCCCTGGCTCATCATGTATTCGACCGCGGCCTTTACGTCGGCTTCGGTCGCGGCCCCGCCCTTGGGCGGCATGGGTTTCTTGCCTTTCATGACGGAAGCCGTCAGCGCGGCCTCGCCCTGCTTGATCAGCGGTACCCAGGCGGCTTTGTCACCGGTCTTTGGCTTCATCGCCGTATGACAGCCCTTGCACGACTTGTCATAGACCGCTTTGCCGTCCGCGGCCAAGACCTGTCCGCCGACGACCATTACCGCAACAGCTCCAACCAAGAATAACGTTCGTTTCATGTTGCTCTCCTTTCAGGTTAGTAGTGCATTTCGACCAGATCGACCAAGCCTGCCGACGAAGAATCCCTCGATCGAGCGGGCCACATACGGCAGTTCAAGTCCATCGCAACTCAAGAGTGGGCGTGCGTCGCTGTGTCAGACCACGGCGGAAACAGCCGGGTCAATATGTACAGCAGGCCGAGCGGCGCCGTGGTCAGGAAGATCGCCATGAGGGCGCCTTCCTTGCCCCAGAACGGCAGGTGATAGCTCAATAAACCCTTGCCGGTTTTCGAGATTTCCTGACCGCCGATGACCACGTTCCAGCGCATCATGAACACGGAAAACAGCACCAGGCAGGCGCACACGGTTACGCCGATTACCAAAGCCTTGCCGGTGGTGCCGCGCCAGATCATGTACGACAGCCAGAGGAAGGGCGTGATCGCGCCGATGGCAAACTGCAGGATGAAATACGGCATCAGCAGCGGACCGGTCACGTACTGCATGATCATGTCCATGCCCTCGCGGTTCTTATAGACCATGTTGGCGAATTCCAGGGCTTCAAGCAGCAGCGCAACCATGATGAAGGCCCAGATCGTATAGGCCAGCCCTTTCAGGCAGGCCAGATCCACCGGAATCTTGCGCATCTTGCAGGTCGCGACATAGAGCACCGCCAGCAGAGAAACCCCCGAGATGATGGCCGAGAACAGGAAAATAACCGCCATCAGATCGGAGGACCACCATTCGCGCGCCTTGACCGAGCCGTACATGAACCCGACATAGCCGTGCAGGCCGTGGGCGCCGGGAATGCCGATGACCGCAAGTGCGAAAATCCATTTCTTGTCGTAGCGCAGGGCATGTTCGGACACGTCATAGGAGCCCAGGGTCAGCACGCGGTAGAATCTTCCCAGCAGATCCGTCCTCTTTTGCGCCTGCTCGACGATGTACGGGCGGTTGGCGAACCAGCCTTCCACCAGCAGCAGGGCAACGTAAAAACTCGCGAAAAAGCCGAACATGGCCATGGCCGAGGTCAGATGCGGCGTGATGGTGGCGTTGAATGCGCGTTCCGGATGCCCGAGGTGCAGTAGCAGCGGCGTGGGCACGAAAATCATGAAACTGAGCGAAGTCAGCAAGGCCATGTGCGCCACCGGCTTCAGCCGCTCGAAACCGAACACTTGATACAGGCTGGACACCGTAAACGCACCCGCGACCAGTCCGGTGATGTAGGGATAGACGGCAATGAGTATCGACCACTCGAATACCGTTTCATTCGGATAAACCCAGCCCGTGTAAGGGGAGAAATGAATAATCGATTCCACTAGTTCACCTCTTTGTCGATGCCAACATAGAAGACGTTCGGCGCGTTGCCCATTTCGGCCTTGAGCACCTGCACCCGGTTATTCCGTATGAACAGGCTGACCGGGCTCTGCTTGTCCTTCAGGTTGCCGAAAACGCGGGCGCCCACCGGGCAGACCTCCACGCAGGCGGGCTGCAGCCCTTTGGTGATGCGGTGATAGCACCAGGTGCACTTGTCCGCCACGCCCTTTTCCTCGTTCAGGAAACGCGCACCATAGGGGCAGGCCTGCACGCAGTATCTGCAGCCGATGCAGTAGGTCTCGTCGACCAGCACTACACCGTCCTCGGTCTTGTAGGTGGCTCCGGTGGGGCAGACCTGCACGCAGGCCGGATGGGTGCAGTGATTGCACAGTTTGGGCACGAAGAACGCCTTGTCCACCTTCGCGTCCTTGTACCGGTTGGCAAAGCGGAAGGTTTTTTCCGAACCGGAAGCCTCGATGTTGACCGGGTCCTGCTGGCTGTCGATGCGGGTTTGCGCTTCGCCTTCGATGTGGACGTAGCGCTCCACCCAGGTGCGGAACTGATGCGCGTTGGCGGGGACGTCGTTTTCCAGCTTGCACGCCTCTACGCAGCGCAGGCAGCCGATGCATTTGGTCGCATCCACACCAAAGGCCCACTGGTAACCGGTCCAGTCATAGTCCTTGGTGGGAAACGAACCGCCGCCGGTGGCCGGTTCGGTTTTCGCCGAGGCAGCGGGCATGATGCCCAAAGTCGCGGCACCCACTGTGGCGCCGGCGCAGGTCACGGCGCCGCCGATCTTGGCGAGGAATGCGCGCCGCGCGGCCAGCGTAGGTTTGGAGTTTTTCGTCATGGTTTCGCCTTCCCTTACTTAGTAGGTGGACAGCTCTGCGCGGCATAGTAGGCAGCGAGGTTTGCGATGTCGGTGTCGCTCAGGCCTCTGGAAACACTTGCCATCATTGGGTCCTTGCGCAGCCCTGCCTTGAATGCCTTGAGCACGTTCACCAGGTAGCCGGGCTTTTGCGCGGCTAGTGTCGGCCAGGCGGGATTGCTGCCGATGCCGGACTCGCCGTGGCAAGCGGCGCAGTTCTTCGCCAGGGCCTTGCCGGCGGCGGCATCACCGACAGGCTTTCCGCCGGTCGCCGCCTTGCAACTCAGGCTGGCGTAAAAGGCCGCCAGATTCTGGATGTCGGCATTGCTCAGCACTTTCGCCAGCGGCGTCATGATCGGGTCGGTCTGATCGCCGGATTGGTACGCCGCGAGTATTCGCACCAGATAGGCGGCGTTCTGTCCGGCAAGACTTGGCCAGGTGTCGTTCGGGCTATTCCCATCGGCGCCGTGGCAGCTGGCGCAGGCGGCTGCGCTCCGCTTGCCGGCTGCAATATCGCCGGTCACCTTCGCCGCCGCCGCGGAAATCTTGGGTGAATGCGGGTTATGACAGACGTTGCATTGTTGGCCGACCGAGTGCGCAGCCACCTCGATTTGCGGCTGGGTAAGAGGTCTTCCCGGCATGGCCTCGTGGCACAGGGTGCAAAGTTTCACCGTATCGGCGGGAATTGACATCTTCGCGTTTTGGGGATGATCCTTCGCTGCGCCATGGCATACTTCGCAGCTAACGCTCTTGTGGTTGCTGGCCGACCATTGCGCGCGGCGCTCGGTGTGGCAGCCGTAGCAATAGCGCACAGTCTGGTAGACTGGTTCCTGGGCGGCGATTTCCGGAACCGAGTCGGCGCGGTAGTGGCCGTAGCGGTAAAACGAATCGTCCGTGAGCAAGGGTATGGCGATCGCAGAGACGGCAAGAACAGCAACGATCAGGGTGATCAATCGAACGATGTGCTTGGGCATGGTTGCCTTTCAGGTCAGCGGCTAAGACCGTCAAAAAAATGAGCAGAGGGCTTGCGTTCCAGAAAAAATTTCTCGCGTAGCAATTGTTGATAGGTTCCGCCGAAGTAGCTGCTGTTCGGGTAAGCGTTGCGCGAAATCTCTTCGGCGACACCGCGCGCTTCGCGGGCGCTGTTGGCGAACACGACTATGCGTACATTCGGATCCAGATAGCGCAGGCGGCGGTCCAGTTTCGCCTTGCTTGCCTCGCCTGCAAGGATGCTCTGCGCGGTGGGTATGCTGCCGACCGCGTATTCGGCGCGGGGACGCGCATCCACGATCACGGCATCGCGCGCGTGAAAGATTTCGCGAAAACCCTCCAGGGTCGTTTCAGCGGTATTGCCGAGGATGCGCCATACCGGCAGGCCGAGCTGGTAGCGTCTAACGTTCGAATATCCCAGGCGCTGGAGTTCGTCGGACTTGGATTTGGCCAGGTCGCAGAACGGACCATTGGAATACATGACCATGGCGCGGGTCCGATCCCCGTAATTCTGGGTGAAGCGCCCCAGCTCTGTTTCATCGAGATTGATGCTGCCTGGAATATGCGCGATCGCATACTCGTTTTTCGGCCTCGCATCAAACACGATAGCGCTGCGCTCGGCCAAGACTGCTTTCATTTCATTCGTCGATATTTCCGGCGTCGCCCGGTCTTGCTGTTCCAATACGGCCTCGTAGACCGTCGGCCTGGTATTGGACGCAAACACCGGTGCGATGGTGCCGGGGGCGCACGCGAGAATTGCGGCCAGCATGACCGTGGTATTCGCAGTTCTCTTGCATGTGAAATATCGGTTTGACATGGCTCTTAATCCGGCTTCTTGGACTGGATGATGCGGAGTCGTGCACTGGATCGCAACGGACTCTATGCGCGATTTCGGGCATGCCGGCGCGACCTTGGTCCGAGACCATGGGCGGCGACGGCCGCAGGCGGCCACTGTCACACTGCAATCGTCTCAAACTCGACAAAATTGCTGGGGATTGCGTGAAATCAAAGGCTCCCGCCCATTGGAGGCGCCTAGCTTGATTTCGGTTTGCCCGGCTTAGGATAGACTTGCATCGCCATGAACGCATTTTCCAGGCTTAGCCTTGTCTACCGGTTTCTGCTGATCGGCTTCCTGATCCTGTTGGGCGGAATGGTGCTGATCGGCACGTGGGTAGGCAGACAGATCGAAACCGGTGTCATCGGCGGCACCGGGGTCGTGACCAATATGTACTTGGATGGCGCCATTTCCCCTCATGTGCAGTCTCTGTACGGCGGCGAGCGCCTGGACGATGCCGACCGGATCGCGCTGGATCGCATGCTTTCGGGTACGCACCTGGGCGAGCACGTCGTTGCGCTCAAAATCTGGGGGCGCAATGGCCGCATCATTTACGACAGCTCCGATCCTTCTGCGGTGGGCACTGTATATGCAATGGAGCGGCCGCTGGCTTCGGCGTTTTCGGGCGAGGTGCGCTCGCGCATCGTGGAAAAAGCTGAACTGGAGAACGTATTTAGGGACAGCCGCTGGTCACGCCTGATCGAAACCTATAGCCCGTTACGCGCCGAACGCGATCGCAGCGTGCTGGCGGTCGCGGGATTCTTCCATACCGCCGAGGCACTGGGGCAGAGCATACGCGGCGCGCAACTGCGCAGCTGGGGCGTGCACGGCGCCATAACCCTGGCAATGCTGGCGCTGCTTGCGACCCTGGTGAGGAAGGCAAACGACACCATCACGGCGACGCAGCGGGAGCTCAACGAAAAAGTCGCGCAACTTACCGCGCTGCTGGTTCAGAACGAGCATCTCCACGACAGAGTAAACCGCGCCGCTGCACGCACTATGGCGCTGAATGAGCAGTTCTTGCGCAATATCGCCACCGATCTGCACGACGGGCCGGGACAGGGACTGGCGCTGGCGTCGATGCGCATAGAATCGCTTGCCGACACCTGCGGCAACTGTGGGCAGTCGGTAGGCCGAAACGGCAGCGTGAGCGAGGATTTTCACACCATCCACCTGGCGCTGCAGTCTGCGCTTACCGATCTGCGCGCCATATTGCGTGGTCTGCAGCTGCCGGAAATCGAGCAACTCTCGCTGGCCGAGACCTTGCAGCGTGCCGCCGACGATCATCAGCGCAAAACCGGCGTCGCCGTGCCGCTCACCCTCAACAACGCCCCTGAGGCCGCGCCGTTGCCGGTGAGAATCACGCTGTTCAGAGTGCTGCAGGAATCACTAGCCAATGGTTTTCGCCACGGCGGCGGTCGCAATCAGCGCGTAGCGGTGAGCGGATCCGCTGGCGAGGTGTGCGTGGAAGTGGCGGACGACGGCCCGGGTTTCGACCCCAACGCATTGAAGCTGGACGGGCATTTCGGACTCAACTGGATGCGTGAGCGGGTGGAACTCCTGGGTGGTAACTTCGAGGTGCGCAGCGCCCCGGGTCAGGGCGCGGTGGTGCGCGCGTCGCTGCCTCTGACACAACTGGAGTACAACGATGGCTGAGAGCATCAGCATCCTGGTCGCGGACGATCACCCATTGTTTCGAGAAGGCGTGGTGCATTCCCTCGCCTCGCAAGAGGATTTCGAAGTCGTCGGCCAGGCTTCGTGCGGCGAGGACGCGCTGCGCCTGGCATGCGACCTGGTTCCCGACGTCGTATTGCTCGATATCACCATGCCCGGTTGGGGCGGGATTGTCACCGCCGAAAAAATCACCACTGCTTGTCCCGCCACCAAGGTAATGATGCTGACGGTGATGGAGGATGAGAGCAAGTTGCTGGCCTCGTTCAAGGCCGGCGCGCGCGCCTATGTGCTCAAGGGCATTTCCGCGAACGAGTTGGCCCGCGTGGTTCGCTCCGTTGCGCAAGGCGAGGTCTACGTCACGCCGTCGCTGGCCGCAGGCATTTTGGTCGCGCTTACGCGCGCGCCGGCGCCGCAGGATCCCCTGGAAGGATTGACCGAGCGCGAGTCGGAAGTTCTCAAGTTGGTGGTGCAGGGACTGACCAACCGCGAGATCGGCGACCGCCTCCGTCTTTCCGAGAAAACCATCAAGCATTACATCACCAATATCCTCGAAAAGCTGCATGTGCGCAGCCGCATGGAGGCGGCGATGCTGGCGGTGCGCGGTAGCCGGCGCGAAGGAACTGACTAGACGAACCGGTCGTGAATTTCAGGCGCCATAGCCGCGAGTAATTCAGGTTCATGTTAGAATTATGCGGCGTGCTGAGCAGCGAAGTTGTCGGGCATGCGCCGTTAGATTTACCGCCTTTTTTCGGGAGCTCGTAACAAAGGGCGTTTTGTCGCGGGCCGGCTTTGCGGAGCACGAGGGGGGTATCCCCTCGGTTCGTTTCAGAATCTACGTAACGGGTATCGGCGACGAGTTGGTCTCGCAGGCGTCGGATATTGCGGATTTGGACGTACGTTCGAGGAAACCTTGATGAAGCGAAGTGCGAAAGTTCTGGTCATTAGCCTGGTCGTGACGGCGTTGGCAATCGGCTCAACTCTGCAGGTCGGTTCCGCGCCAGCTGTCGCAACCGGTGCCAGCAGCGGCAGCAGCGAGCTGCGCGCCATCTTGGCGACCCCGCAGGAGATCGCCGAGGGCAAGCGAGTGGCCGAAGCCTCGTGTGCAAGCTGTCATGGGCTGAATGGCATCGCCAAGGCCAAAGATAAGGACATGCCAAATATTGCCGGGCAGCGCCCAGGGTACCTTTACGTGGAAATGCGGGTGTATCAGGCAGGCGGGCGTGGCAATACACCTATGAACAATGCGGTGAAGTTCCTCAGCGACGAGGCGCTGTTCAAAGTGGCGGCCTATTACGCTAACCTTGATCCAGCGCAACCGGTCGCTGCGAGCGCTGCCAAGGCCGGGCTGGCCAAATCCGATCCGGCCAGCGCCGGCAAGGCCATCGCAGCCGGCTGCGCGGGTTGTCATGGCGAAACAGGGATCAGCAATGTGCCGGGAATGCCGAACCTGGTGGGGCTGGACCCGAAATATCTCGTTACCTCCATCAAGGCCTACACGAAAGGTGAGCGCAAGCACGATATGATGAAGACCCTGGTCTCGGCCCTGAGCGAAGCGGACCTGGAGAACGTTGCGCTGTTCTATGCCATGCAAAAAAAACCGGTTAAGGCGCAGACACCCTCGCCAGGCAACCAGGCGGCGGGAAAAAACGCCGCAGTGGCCTGCGCCGGTTGCCATGGTGAAGGCGGAGTAAGCACGGGCAGCGCGCCCAGCCTCGCCGGCCAGGAAGCGCAGTATTTCATCGACGCCATGAAGAGCTATAAAAATGGCTCCCGCAGCGACGCGTCGATGAAGGCGCCGGCCGCCTCCGTTGACGATAGCGTGATCAAAGACATGGCCGCCTATTACGCCAATCAGGCGCCGCAAGCGCCCAGGGTGCGCAAACCGATGACCCTAGAAGAAATGGCGCAGCGCTGCGACCGCTGCCATGGTGTCGGCGGCAACAGCACCGATCCGCGCTCGCCGGCACTGGCGGCGCAGCGTCCCGAATACCTGGAGCGGGTCATGCGCGCCTATCAAAAGGGCGAGCGCAGGAGCAAGGCGATGACTGCCATGCTCGACGGGCTGAGCGAGGCGGACATCGCGGGCCTTGCGGCGCACTACTCGCGCCAGAAGGCGCGGTCCGTGGTCTACGTGGCTCTGCCGTCCAAGTGAGCACCAGGCGTACGCGGCCAAGGTTTAGGAGAGCGTGAGAGGGATGCGCCGCACGGGTTTCGATCCCCATGGAGGGGAAAGTCCCCTCAGGGGGTGTTGTTTCATTTTTCAATAGCTAATTTGGGAGGAACTCGCGCTGCCAGGAGGGGAATGTGGGCGCGCGTTCTACGGAAAATCTAAAGGAAATCGTCATGAGCGTAGCCCCGCTGCACCGGCTCTATAATCACTATTCGGAACTGCCCTTCAGCATGCGTATCCTGTACACAGGGGCACTATGCATACTCGGCATGGGTTACCTGTTCGGCATGTTCTATCTGTTTCACATCTATTCTGGTCGCGACGGCAATCCGCTGGATCTCACGTACCGGGATCTGGTTATCGCGTATACCGGCAGCGGCAAGGGCTCGAAGATCGAAGCCGCGTTGCGCGGGCCGATGTCGGCCATGCTGCCCGTAGAAGAAGCGAATGCGCTCGTGACCTGGGCGCAGCAGGGTGCAGATCGGCCGACCTATGAGACTTTCATCCGGCCGACCATCGACAAGCGCTGCATGTCCTGCCATGATGGCAGCAATCCGCACTTGTCGAACCTAGGCGGCTTCGACAACATAAAGAAGGTAACCGAACAGGACACCGGAACCGGTTTCTATACCCTCGTGCGCGTCTCGCACATACACTTGTTCGGGATGACTTTCATTTTCTTCATCGTCGGACTTGTCTTCAGTCACGCGTATGTGCGCCCACTATGGTTGAAATACCTGCTGATAGGTCTGCCCTTCATCGGTGAAGCTGTCGATATCAGTTCCTGGTATCTGGTCAAGCTGTATCATCCGTTTGCCTGGGTGACCATGACCGCCGGCGCCGTGATGGGCGTGTGCTTTGCCACGATGTGGTTCATCTCGATGTACCAGATGTGGATAGCACGTACTCCGGCGCCGGTGCTGCATAGGGCGGAAGGCGATGGCGTGATCATCGGTTGACGGCGGTCGTGGCCTGCGGGCCGCGGGCGTGACGCAGACTCAGACAGCCCGGCAATGTCCGGGCTGTTTGCATTGCGGGCTCGAATACGGTCGGGTACTGACACGGGATCCGGCCGCGCATAAGGGGGAGCGGGGACAGTTCGGAGTTATCGATACATCGAGGGCGATCCAGGCAGTGCGTTTAGACCATGCCTGGCGAGAAAAAAGCGAGTACTCGCGCCGGCGCCGTAGTCGGCTGAAACTTGACCAAAGTCAACCCGGTGCGCGATTGTCGGCGTAGATTTGGACTGTACGCCGCTCCTGTTTGCAGTTGGCGACGCTGCGCCGGCGCGCGCCGCGGCTACAGGATTGTCTTTGGAAGGACAGTCGATGAAAACCACATTCTTCGTATTTCTTGCGGCCCTTGCCACTACCGCATATCCCATCACCGCTAACGCGCTACCCGGTTCAGGTAGTCTCGGAAAAGATCCGAGCGCTCACCCCATGGACTGCGCCAAGGCGAAAGACAGGACGCGCTGCGAAGCGCTCAACAAGGAGATCGCGGCGTGCAGGGACAAGATCGGCGACGAGTGGCGCGAATGCATGCACCGGCCCGCGCCAGACACCAAGTTCTCGTCGCCCAAGCTACGCGACTGCGCCAAGGCGCGCAATAAAGAGCGCTGCGAAACTCACAACACAGCGCTAGAGGCCTGCAAGGACAAAACGACGCGGACCGAGCACCGCAAGTGCATGACCGCACAGTTGCGCACACCCACAGAACGTTAGGCGTTGCACATCGCCCAATTCGCGCTGGCGCCGGTGAGAGCGGCGGGATCGACTCCAGGTCAGTAGGTGATCAAACCGCACTATATATTGCGTCTTATTGAGAATTACGTAACCTTGTGACATTAAAACAGTTCCGCCTGAGTCCAGC